>NZ_JANMZA010000062.1:0-5841 GCF_031382685.1 Chamaesiphon sp. OTE_8_metabat_110
ACGAGTTGAGTTCTAGTATCGTTCTTCACCACGATCGGCAGAATTGCCTTGCAACTCTGAAACTGCATTAAACCCCAAAACGATGCAAACAGCTTTCTCGGTCTCACTCCAGTAAGTAGCTAGGCGGAATTAAATGTAAGATGCCAGCCTTTTGCCCTCACCCCCAACCCCTCTGTCTTGACGGAAACGCACGCTGAAGGATACACCTCAGCGTGCGTTTTGTTGTATCGATATGGTTGGCATCTAGCTAGTTCAGGTCGTTGAAGGCATCTTGCGTAGTCAGATCGGCGATTGTCGCCTGCTGTGCAAGGTAGATTAGGTGTAGCTCGGCTAGTAATTGCTTGGCACGATCGATTTCAATACTTTGGAGTTGCCAGCAAAACATTGAATGAGCAAATTGTTTTTCAAAGGGCAAACTGTTCATTATTTTATTGCTTGTTTATTCTTCGCAGTTTTATGTTTTATGGCTTCCCGTCATATCGCTTGGGGTCTTTCTTTTGCTTCTTAGTTTCATCCAGTGGTGCTTTAGGTTTTTTGGTTTCTTTGTTGCCTTTTTTCTCTTTTGACATCACAGTTCTCCTTTTTTGGTAATAGTTTGCACGTTACTTAAGTAGCTGGACATCGCGACTTGCTTTCCACTCATCGACGCTCGATTGCACCTCTGCTTCTTTGTCCTCAAATTGGGTTTTGAGTTTGGCACGATAATCGTCGAATTCTTATTTCTTAGCTACTAGGCTGGCTTTGGCTTCATCGAAACTCGATGAAGAAAAAATTATGCTATTAAGTTGCCATCTGACATCAAAGCTTTTGTAGTCAACTACTTCGATATCGGATGGCAATTAAAATAACTATTCAGTGAATTTATAATGCGAATTTATTACCTTTCATGTTAAATCAAGATTGTGAAGATGGCGTGAGTAAAGTATTTTAAATCGGTTGCTATTTAAATGTATTTATTTAATGTTTAATTAATTATCTTCTGGCTTTCAATCGCTATTACTAATCGAAACTGTCATGTTTGTCTGTCTATATATAGAAAGATTTTAATGCTAAGATTTCAATCCAATTTCACTCAAAAGGGGTAGACAAACCCAAAAATAATCTAAAAAAGCCCTCAATTTGATGAGAGCTTTATTTAAAACATAATTTGAAATAATTAGACTACACACTCAGCCTTTCCTGCATAGGATTTTAACCGCCCCATCCCCTGCTGTTCGCGGTCTCATAGTTCTTTGTGGTATTGTTGAATTACCAAGCAAGTATCAAATACAAACACTAGGCTAAGATTGTGAGGTTCTTGTGAGCAAATATATCGATCTGCCGTAGCGGTAATCTATTCTTTTGTAATGGCGCAGATAGACATGCAAAAATGGACGGTACAGGACTCGAACCTGTGACAGCCTGCTTGTAAGGCAGGAGCTCTACCAACTGAGCTAACCGTCCGCGTTTTTAGTGCTTACCTAATATAACTGACATTAGAGATCGAGTCAAGTAGTCGCTCGGTAAATATCGAACATCGCCGAGTTGAGATTGCCGGGTGAGTGTCAGATCGGCACGGCGAGAGCCAAACTATCCCAAAATCGCAGTAGAACATATAGTAATCCGCACATAAGTTGTGGTAGTAATAGTTAGGATCGATACCCACTCGCCGCGATCGGTACAGCGCGATCGAGTACATTTGGTTGCGCTAACTATGATTGAAGATCGCTAAGTTGCGTGGGGCTGTCCGATTGCTCCGTGGCAACCCAGAATCTGGCTGGTACTTGCGAGCCGAGCCAACCATCCGATCGAGATTCTAGATAGCTGCTAAAGAAATGCGTATTGCTTTATTTACCGAAACTTTTTTACCAAAAGTCGATGGAATTGTCACTCGACTCAAACATACGATCGAGCAACTGCAACGCCAAGGCGATGATGTCTTAGTTTTTTGTCCGGCTGGGGGACTGCAATCCTACCAGGGGGCGAAGATCTATGGCTTGTCTGCTTTTCCCTTACCACTATATCCAGAGTTAAAATTAGCTCTACCGCGCCCGGAAATCGGCCAACAATTGACAAAGTTTCAGCCCGATCTGATCCATGTCGTCAATCCCGCCGTTTTGGGATTAGCGGGCATTTTTTATGCCAAATCGATGCGGATTCCGCTGGTGGCTTCCTATCATACGCACTTACCCAAATACTTGCAGCACTACGGACTGGGGCTGCTAGAGGGCTTGCTGTGGGAGTTATTAAAAGGGGCGCACAATCAAGCAGAATTAAATCTGTGTACTTCCAATGCGATGGTGGGGGAACTGCGATCGCGGGGGATCGAGCGGGTGGACTTGTGGCAGCGGGGTGTAGATACCGAGACTTTTCACCCAGCTAAAGCGACCGATCGAATGCGGGATTATCTGAGCCAAGGTGCGCCAGCAAGCCCGCTGTTGCTGTATGTAGGTAGATTAGGTGCGGAGAAGGAAATCGAGCAGATCGCGCCCGTTTTAGCCGCAATTCCGGGCGCAAGACTGGCGATCGTCGGCGATGGCCCCCATCGCGCTCATTTGGAAAGCTATTTTGCCGGGACGCCGACGCACTTTGTCGGTTATTTGGGTGGCGAACAACTCGCGGCGGCTTATGCTGTTGCCGATGCGTTTATTTTTCCCTCGCGGACGGAGACGCTCGGGCTGGTACTGCTCGAAGCGATGGCGGCTGGCTGTCCGGCGATCGCCGCCCGATCGGGTGGGATTCCGGATATCATTACCGATGGGCACAATGGTTATTTATTCGATCCGCAAGATCCGCACGGCGCGATCGTGGCAACTCAAACCCTATTTTCTTCACCAGCCCATCAGCTCCAGCTCCGCGCTAATGCTCGATCTGAAGCCGAACGCTGGGGCTGGGCAGCAGCGACAAAGCAGCTCCAGACCTATTATCAGCAGGTATTGGATTAGCTCGCAGGGAGTTGGGAGATGGGAGTTGGGAGATGGGAGTTGGGAGACTGGGGGACTGGGAGACTGGGAGACTGGGGGACTGGGAGCTATGGATGTCGTAATTACCTCTTACCTTTTACCTTTTACCTTTTACCCCTATCCCCTACTCTTCCGCCTCATCATTGTCGCTTGGTGGCGTCTGAACACCGATCCCTAGCTGTTTTTTAGTCCGTTTGAGGTCTTTCCAGAGACTTTTGATTTGCTTGTAGGATTCCTCTGGAGTTAGCTTGCCAGCAGTCTCCAGGCTACAAATAAAGCTGATTTTTTGGGTAAATTCTTGTAAGTTGCTATTGAAGATCAGGTGTTCTGGTGTAAAATCACCGTTGTAGCGGTTGTTTTGATATAAAAAGAAGTCGCTCTTTTTTGACATTAATATTGCGTCCTAGTCGCTGCGATACAATTATAAATGACTAATTTCGACTGATGCTAGCACTATTACGTGCAGCAACTCGAAAAACTGCGAATCGATCGGCGATCGCTCATTGGCGTACTCGTGCTGACTTTGACTGAGCGTAGCCGTTGGCGACAGCCTGCCGTAGCGGCGCGTGAGCCGGAGGTTCCCTCCGGCGTAGAACGCGACAAGACAGGCACAGTAGCGTAGTCGAGAACGAGAATCACCAGCCGAGCGCCCAACAATTCAATCTAGATCCTCAGCGCCAAGCCAGAGCTGAATTTGTGCCGATTTTAACCTTTTTTCGACATCAGGCGATCGAAGTAGGCACATTGGATACTAAGATCTAAAGATTGACTATTGACAAGTACTTATAAATTGCTACTAATTTCTACAAAGAATTTAGTAATGTCCCCATAATTCTAACTATTTCAGCATGAATTGTCATCCACAAGTTTACGAAGGTAAAGCAAAAATTCTCTACGCTACAGACGATCCAGAGATATTATTAGCTTACTTTAAGGATGATGCGACTGCCTTTAATGCCCAAAAACGCGGGACGATCGTCGGGAAAGGTGAGATTAACTGTCAAATTGCGGCACACTTATTTCGCTCGATCGAGTCGCACGGGATTGCCACCCATTATATCGACTGTCCCTCAAATCGGGAGATGCGCGTCAAAGCGGTGCAAATCATCCCCCTCGAAGTAGTCGTCCGCAACATTGCAGCAGGCAGCCTGTGTCAACAGACTGGCATCGAGTTAGGGACGGTGTTACCGCAACCTTTGGTAGAATTTTATTATAAAAATGACGGTTTAGGCGATCCGCTGCTAACGCGCGATCGCTTGCTGCTGATGTCATTAGCAACGCCAGCACAGATCGACATTCTCCAGACGCGGGCGGTGGCGATAAATACCCTCCTCCAGCACTTTTTCGAGCAGTGTGGGATTACTTTAGTGGATTTCAAAATCGAATTTGGGGTAGACAAGCACCAGCAAATCTTATTAGCCGATGAAATCAGCCCGGATAGCTGTCGGTTATGGTTGACTGGGGAACCCGATCCCGATTTACGAGTCTTAGATAAAGATCGGTTCCGCCGCGATCTGGGTAACATCGAGGATGCTTACCAACAAGTTTTAGCCAGAGTTCTAGGAGTCAAAGAGTAGAGTTCGGTGGGCAGAATATTTAGATCCAATTATCTACTATCGCGATCGACGCTAACCGCTATTTACTATACAAACCACATGAATCAATTTAAATTAGTTCTAGTTATTACTGCTGCGACGATCGCCCAAATTGCCAGTACTGTGCCTGCAACTGCCCAATCAACTCAAATTCTCCAGCGGAGCGGCTACAAAAACGCCAAAATATTACCCCCAAGCAGTTTGACTGGGCAATCGAACCAGCTCGTCGCTCCAGATTTGCAGCGAGTTGTCGCCACCGATATCCCGACTGCCAAAGATCTCATCGCCCAAACCAAGCGCAAAACTCGCAAACCCACCAAGCCCAAAGCCAAACCCAAACCGACGAACACTACCCAGATCGCACCGACTACCCCAGCGCCACAGAGTCAGCAACCAGCCACCCCAGCTCCCAACCAAAAACAGGTCATAGTTTCCGATATCATCATCAGAAATCCCCAGGGTGCGCTTGAGCCAGAACTCGAATCCAAAGTTCGGCAAGTGCTCACAGTCAAACCCGGACAACCGACCACCCGCGAGCAACTAGAGCAAAATCTCAACGCGATTAAAGCTTTGGGTGCCTTTTCAGCAGTCGAGATCGTCCCCGAAGACACGAGCAAAGGCGTGAAACTGAGCTTCCTAGTGACACCATACGGCACGCTCAGCCAAGTCCAAATCCGCACCCTCCCAGCCAATAGCAGCAGCGTATTGAAACAGGAGGACATCGATAAGTTATTCCAGCCTCAGTATGGCAAAAAGTTAAATGCGGTCGAGCTGCAAGCCGCCATCAAACAATTAAATCAACTCTACCAAGAACAGGGCTATAACCTGGCACAAGTAGTCGATGTCGAAGAACTCGGTGCTGATGGTAAGCTGACTTTGGTAATTGCCGAGGGCTTAATCGAAGATGTCCAAGTCCGGTTTATCAACAAAGAAGGTTCGCTAGTAGACGACCAGAAAAAACCGATCGGCGGATCGACGCGCCCCTTTATTATCACTCGCGAAGCGGAGTTAAAAGCGGGTAAAATTTTCAACCGGAATACGATTCAAAAAGATCTGCGACGGATTTATGGCTTGGGGTTATTCGATGATGTCCGCGTCTCTTTTGCCCCCGGTAGCGATCCGGCAAAAGTAATCTTGCAACTGAATGTCATCGAGCGAAAAACAGCTAACATCCTGGCTGGGGGAGGTATTAGCTCGACCAGTGGCTTGTTTGGGAGTGTCAGCTACAACCAACTAAATATCGGCGGTAACGCTCAAAAATTAGGTGCGGAAGTCCAGATCGGCACGCGATCGGATGTCCTATT
>NZ_JANMZA010000081.1:0-14439 GCF_031382685.1 Chamaesiphon sp. OTE_8_metabat_110
GATAGGAAAACTCCATCGCTCCGGCATAATGAATATCACCAGTTAGGACGATCGCGCGATCGTGATTCTGCGTAATGCGATCGAGTAATTCTGCTACTGCATCGAGGCGAATATTCCAAGCATCACCCAGATCGGTTGCAAAAGTTTTACCATGACGGAGCTGATAATGATGTACCCAATCGATCGCTTTGAGTCCGAATAAATTAGTCGGCAAAATAATCAATATTTCTTTGCCTTGGGAGATCTCTGAATTTAAGTATCTAGTAATTTGAGCGTTTAATCCAGACTTACTCAATAATCGGGGTGCCGCAGCTAATTTGGCAGTTTGGGGATAACCCCGCTGAGTGCGAGTATCACAAACAATCGCTAGATAGCCACCACAATCGATCGCATAGTGCCAAGTCAAAGCTTGCGGATCGCGAGCTAAAATTAGATCTGCGCCATCAAGTTCAAATTCGGGTAAATTAGAATGTGGTTGACGGGGTGGCAATCCCACATATCGACCGATTTCGCATTCGATCCCTTCATCATAGCCCTGGGTATAAATCAACTCCGCCAACCAGCCAAACAACCGATAACCGCTCATCTCTGGCTCGAATTGGGCAGGCGTATTACCCCAAGCTTGAAATAAACTATAGGCGAGTAACGCGTTGCTGACAACTCGCCGCCCCAGCGGTTTGCCGAGTACCCGCAGACACCACGCCTGATTGAGATTCCAGTCATCGCTGACATCGTGGTCGTCAAAAATGGTATAGGTGACAATGTTCGCCAAAACGCGACGGACAGCCCACAGGGACGCAATAAAGCTGTGCATATCCGCCACTTCTCGATCCCAGGCAGCGGCTGATTTGACATCCTCACAACCTATTTGTGCCGCACTAGGGAGCTGTTGCGGCCAAACTATCGGCGACCAAGCGAGTAGATAAGCGGCGCAATATTCGCCCAATCCAAACAGATGACTGTTCACCTTCTCACGCTTGCGGTTTAAGCCAGCAGTAAACCCGCCCAATTTCGTCGCGATCTCGCCCCGTGCGCCGCTGGGCAATTCCTGAAGCGTACTATATCGAGGTCGATCCCACGTCCCCATCGGAATTTTTTCCGACCAGCCCAAAATCAATTCCCCTAACTGCGTCGCCACCCAGAGCAGAGGACTGGCAACATCATCCCCATAGATTTGATCTCCCGTCAAAAATAACTGTTGGGGACGAGTATCGGGTGTCTCGGCATTGGTAGCTAAAATGCGATCGAGAATGGCGAGGGCATCTTCTCCGTCACCGTGGGGTTTCCGACAGGAACCGTGGGCAATTTTAACGCGATTGAGATCGAGCGGCGGCAAGACAAAAGTTGGCAGCTCATGGCGGAAATAACTAATCGATACCGACGGATATTCGTCCGCAGTTAGTGCCGTCGCTAAATTATATTTAGTTTCACCGACGGTAAATTCGAGATCGTAAGCATAGATTTCACCCCGATTTAATGCTTTGCCATCAGGATGAGTCGCGGTGACGGTGACGATGTGGAGCGAGGTACCGACGGTGACTGTTTTCCGGCTACCAGTGGCGATCGGGAGATCGATCGTCTGGCCCCGATCGCGAGTACTATATACCTGCAAAGATACCCGCGCTGGCAACCGCAAAGCCAGCCACACCGTCACGCTCTCAGTCGTAGTATGCCGCAACATCGGCCCTGCCAAAACGAGCGGCAATCGATCGAGATCTAATGCTGGCGGATTAACCATACCGAATGATGATGACTGGTATCGTTATTCTAGCTACTTTACGATTGCCGCGAAACTCGATCGTGTATTGGTAAGATTACAAGCAGTCTACAGAGTATCTCGACCGGATAATCACTCGATCGTTATTTGACAGGATAAAATGTAAAAGTGTAGTTCTAAAGATCGAGATGACAATAACCCTTAACGTTCCGCTAGAGATAGAGAGACAGCTCGATCGAGTAGCCAAAGAGCAAGGTCTTTCGATGGAAGCTTATGCTCTAAAACTTTTGACAGAGAGTGTTTCACCTCAAAATAAGTCAACTAAATTGGTTAATCTACTTCAGTCATGGATAGATGAAGATGACACGCAAGAGCAGCAAGAGACGGGTGAATATTTGATTCAGGCTCTAGATGAAGATCGACTATCCGATCGTAAGTTATTTCCTGATGAATTAAAGGGTGTAACTTGGTGAGTCAAGTCGTTTTACTAGATTCAGGGCCAATTGGTTTAATTACTAACCCCAATCGATCTCCTGCGAGTGCTGCTTGTACCAACTGGATTCAAACTATTTCCACCGCAGGTGTTCGAGTCATCATTCCAGAAATAACTGACTACGAAGTTCGGCGGGAATTATTGCGATCGAATAAAGCTAAAGGGATTAAGCGGTTAGATGAATTAATTGAATTGGTAGAATATTTACCCATCACAACTGCGGCGATGAGACAAGCCGCTATATTTTGGGCAGAGGCTCGTCAACAAGGACAACCCACGGCAGGTGACAAAACTATTGATGGCGATATGATTTTAGCAGCGCAAGCAATGACTTTGAATGTTGCAGATGTTGTCATTGCCACGACTAATGTCGGTCATTTATCTAGATTCGTTCGAGCCGATCTGTGGCAAAATATCACTCTGAATCAATAATCGATTGCCTACGGCACGCTACGAGATCGATAAGCTAAAAGCTTTTACAAGCAGATATTAATTTTATGCAAAGCTGGGCACAATTAGAGACATTTGTGGAATGTCAATACTTTTGGTTGAATGAGGAAGATGATTCAGAATCCCCTCAGACAAGTATAGCTGAATTAGAAATATTCGAGCAAAATTATAACTTTTCTTTGACCTGCGACCCCGATCGAATAGGATCGATCGATATTGGAGCGAAGCTTTGGCTTATATACAAACCAGATTTTTCTATCTCAACTTGGTTTTCTGAAAAGCCAGACGAAATATTTCAGTCTGGACTAATTCAAATTGAGATAACTGAAAAATCCGATGATTACCATAGAATGCCTTGCTCCATTCAAATTTCAGTCCAAGCGAAAATCATAGATATTCTACCGTTTGAGTCAGTTGCAGATCGCTTCACTCCAACTTATACTGGTGAACCTTACTCTTTTTTAGAAAATTCAATGGATTCATATCATACAAATAATATGAATATGATAACCAGACTTCCTCAGCATCAAATTAATCCTCACATTAATCTTATCTCTGGTTACGATCGAATCGTCAGTGGAAATATAATTTTCATTAATTTCATCTATCTTCCTAGTGATTTTGGAGGATGGATTATCGTACAACAAAGACAAGAGTATGAATATCCTGTTTTAGTCGCGTACACAGAAATGACAACCAATTCATTAACTTTCATCGGACATCGCCCTCTTACTGCTGATGAATGGTTGTTCTTTGAAAAATGGGAACGCCAAATTCTTGGAATCGATCGAGAAATCAAAGATTATCTTGTAAAAACAAATGCAATCGAGCGAATAGTTGAAAATAATATTACAATATCAAAACAAGAATATCGACAAGCACAAGGAAATATTACACGGATAAATAAAGCCAATTACGATTACTGGTAAAATTAATTATTACGAGAAGCAGTTGGATCGGGTGAGCCTAAATACTCATGCAAAGTTTTTTGGGTGCTTGTTGTGGGAATGTTAACGATTGAAATCGTGGCTTGTGTTGCAAAGTCCGCCTACGCGGACTAAATTAAACCTAGTCTGCATAGGCAGACTTTGCATCATCAGGAGTGGTTTCAACCACTTTGAAGTTCTAGCTTCCCCCGATTATAACTATGACATCTGCTTTTTCCCGTTTTCCCGATCGATTGCAATCCGCTATTACTTCCCGCTTAGGTTGGACTTCCCTTCGCCCAGTGCAAGAGCTGGCGAGTCATGCGATCCTCGATGGCTATAATACGATCGTCCTCGCGCCGACGGCTGGGGGCAAGACAGAGGCGAGTATGTTTCCGCTATTGGCGCAGATGGTAGAGAAGGAACCGCAGGGGGTGGGGATACTCTACATCGCGCCGATTAAGGCATTGTTGAATAATCAAGCCGAGCGATTGGGGATGTATACAGAGATGCTCGGTTTGAGTCGGTTTCTGTGGCATGGGGATATTAAAGCCGCCCAGAAGAAAGCCTTCCGCAAGCAGCCAGCGACGCTGTTGATGACGACTCCCGAATCGTTGGAAGTGATGCTGATGTCGGCGAGTGTGCCGCATACACAGATGTTTGCAGATTTACGGGCGGTGGTAATCGATGAGGTTCACGCGCTGGCTGGGAGCGATCGCGGGGCGCATCTGATGTCCGTTCTAGAGCGGGTAATCCGGGTGAGTGCCAATGATGTCCAAAGAGTTGGTTTGAGTGCCACGGTGGGCAATCCTGACGCGATTCTGGACTGGTTGCAGGGCACGTCGAAACGTCCGCGCTGCAAGATCGATCCGCCGAAGGAGCATAGTAAGAAAGAGATTCGGATCTTGATGCAGGATTCTAAGACGGATATCGCCAATCGATCGAGTCTGTTGGCGCAGGGCAAAAAGAGTCTATTATTCTGTCAGAGTCGCGCTTTGGCTGAGGAAATCTCTGGAGCGATGCAAAATCGCGGGATTGATGTATTTATCCATCATAGTTCGGTGGCGTTGGAGGAGCGGACGCTGGCGGAGGAGCGGTTTGCCAATGGGCATAATAATTGCATCGTCTGTACTTCGACATTGGAATTGGGGATCGATGTCGGCGATTTGGATGCGGTACTCCAGGCGAATGCGCCCGATACGGTTTCGGCTTTTTTACAACGCTTAGGGCGCACGGGTAGACGCGGTGGGAGTGCGAATACGACGTTTTTAATCGATAATTCAGCAGCATTATTACAAGCGATCGCGATTATCGAATTAGCACGGCGAAATTGGGTAGAATCGATCGTCGTTTCCGATCGCAATTGGGCTGTATTAGTCCAACAATTACTTGCCCTAACGATGCAATTTAGTTCGATCTCGCCTGGTGACGCGTGGGCACAGTTATCGACGATTCCCGATTTTAAAGGGATTAAACGGGCGGAGTTCGATTACTTAATCAAGCATATGCTCAAAAATAATTATCTCTATCTGACTGGAGGGTTACTCGCGATCGGATCGGAAACCGAAAAAGCTTTCGGGCGCAAGAATTTCATGGCTCTCTATGCCGTATTTAGTTCGCCCCAACAGTATGAAGTTTATACCGAAAAGGAACAACCGATCGGATCTTTAGAACAGAAATTCATCGATACACTGACTCCCGAAATTAGTTGTTTCTTATTAGGCGGTAGAGCCTGGATCGCGCAATCGATCGATCGAGATAATCGATCTCTCATCGTCGCCCCCGCACCGCAGGGTAAGAAACCAACTTGGGGCAGATTTATCCCGCAATTTTTGGGTTGGGATGTGTGTCAGGAAATTGCCGCTTTATTAAAATCGAAACAGGATTTAGTTTATCTCGATTCGATCGCCAAATCGGTATTAAATAACGCTCGCGAAGAACGCCGTCAGGAGGTAATCGAAGGGACGGTTTGGGAGGAAGAGAAGGTGCAATGGTGGACGTATGCAGGTGGGAGAGTCAATCGCACGCTCAAATATGGGTTGGAATGTCTGTGGGGTTGGGAAGTCAGAGCCGATAATTTTCAAGTAACAATTTCTGGGGAGCATTTAACACCAGCCATGTTCGAGAGTGCGATCGCGGAAGTGACTAAGCCGGAGTTTTGGCAAGCTAAGAATACTCAGCAATATTTGTTAGCAAATTTACCTAATTATCGGTTTAGTAAGTTTCAGCAAGTTTTACCCGATCGATACGCTTTGGAGATGGTGCAGGGTTATTTATTGGATATCGATGGAATTGGTAAATTGAGCAAAATTTGATCGACATAAGTTATGATGTAGATACAAGGTTTATACGTGCCCATAGTGGGTATGTTTGAGTAATGGTTGGAAATGTCGCAAAATGGGGTAATAGCCTCGCTGTCAGGATTCCCCAACATCTAGCGAAAGAGATTGGATTAAGCGATGGGGTGGAAGTTGAGATTGTCGCGATCGATGGTAATCTGACAATTAAACCTAGAAGACAAAAACAGTATTCATTAGAGGAATTAATTGCCGGAATTACACCAGAAAATCGTCATGCAGAGATCGATACTGGGACATCTGTAGGGGAAGAAATTTGGTAATGACAAATAGCTACATTCCAAATCGCGGCGATATTGTCTATCTAGACTTTAACCCAACGAAGGGACACGAACAACGTGGCTATCGACCTGCTTTAATCATTTCGCCAGCGGCTTATAGCGAGAAGAGTTCGTTAGCATTATTCTGTCCGATCACCAGTCAGCATAAAGGTTATCCATTTGAAGTCTTGCTACCTGAAGACTTGCAAACCCACGGGGTGATTTTAGTAGACCAAATTCGATCTCTGGATTGGCGAGTGCGGCAAATAAAGTTTGTAGAAACTGTTTCACCAGAAGTAATTGCTGAAGTTCAGGCAAAGATCGCACCATTAATCTATTAATCGATCGATAGATACGCTTTGGAGATGGTGCAGGGTTATTTATTGGATATTGATGGGATTGGTAAATTGAAGCTCGATTAATGATAATCTCACAATAAAATCTACACAGCAAAAACAATACTCATACCCTGATGGCTCCTCAAGGAAATTACGAAGCTTTAATCCGCGAATTACTTACTGGTATTAAAGCTGGCTGGGACTACAAACGTATGCAAGTTTGGTTGTCAAGTAAAGCTCTTCAAGAGCAGGAGTTGGCACATTGGTTGCGGGAAAATGGATCGGCATTGTGCCGGGAAACCAAGATTCGGAATCAGTTAACTAGTTTGGCAATTTTGGGGTTGTGCGAATTGGCACAGGCAGCATCTGAAATACTTCAACAGCATAAGCCAATACCAACGGGTTCGCGAAAATTGTTCGAGCGAGGGAACTATTTACTTGGACTAGGTAAAGAGGAAGAAGCAATCATTCATTACCAGCGAGCAATTGAACTTCATCCTAATTTCGAGCAAGCTTGGTCAAATAAAGGGGCAGCTATGTCTAAATTAAGAAGATATGAGGAAGCAATTTTTTGTTTTGAGCGCGCAATCGAGCTTCAACCTGAGTTTTATCTGGCTTGGTCTAATAGAAGTGCCACACTGTCAGATATGGGGCTATATGAGGAAGCAATCGCTAGTTGCAATCGCGCGATTGAAATTAGACCGGATTGCCATCTAGCTTGGAATAATCGAGGTATTGCACTAGGTGGCATGGAAAAATATTTAGAGGCAATTAGTTGTTGCAATCGAGCAATTGAGATTCAGTCAGATTACCATGAAGCCTGGTTTACTAAAGGCATTATTTTAGTAGAGTTAGGACGATATCAGGAAGCAATTTCTAGTTACGATCTTGCAATTGACATAGCACCTAATGACTATCGATGTTGGTACAACAGAGGTGTTGTCATCTATAAGGTTAGAAGATTTGAGGAGACGATTGCTAGTTACGATCGAGCAATTGAGCTAAAACCCGACTTATACCAAGCTTGGTACAATAGAGGCATTGCACTTGGCGATTTGGGCAGATATACAAATGCGATTTCTAGCTACGACCGATCGATTGAGATTAAACCTGACAACTATCAGATCTGGGATAATAGAGGTAAAGCATTAGGGCTTCTGCATGGCTACCGAGTCCAAATCGATGCCTATAATCAGTCCTTTGAATATATTCACCCTGATACTCATCCAGAAGGCTGGATATTTTTACAACAACTGATTGGACGTACTCATTATTATGAAGGTAACGCTCGACAACGCGAGGAGCGGTGGGACTCCCAGAGTTACTATGATGATGCGTTGAATTGCTACCATAACGCCCTGAAAATACTTGCTTACGAAAATTTCCCAGAACTCCATTTTAAAATATCGATCGATATTTCTAGAGTCTATTTTGCCAAGAATAATACTCCAGTCGCTTATCAGTTTCAATCCGAAGCTGTCGATATCCTAAAGAACATTTTTACCGACCGAGCTACAGCCAATCATAAAAAAGGGAGCTTACTTCAATACGATCCTTTCCATCAACTCGATGAAGATTTGGAAATATGCTTACATTTGCCCGATCTTACAGACAATTGCGAATGATTTATTCGATCGAATATACACATCAATATCTATCCAGATCGGTGCTGCATCCTACGTCAAAGTAATTGAACTACGCTAAAGCACAAGTATAACCAGTATTTCTTACACCTATGGCGATCGTCCTTACACCCGAACACGAACGATTCATTCAGTCGCAAATTGACGCAGGAAAATTTAGCAACCCTGAAGAAGTCATCGATACAGCCTTTCGTCTGCTGGAGAAACAGAACACTGAATATTTTCAATGGGTGAATGAAGTTCGGGAAAAAATAGATATTGCTAGAGCAGAAGTTGCTAGAGGCGAAGTGCTAGACGGGGAAACAGTCGTAAACGATATTCTAAATCGGTTCCGTCAAGCAAGAGCAGCCCGATCCTAAAGGCAAGATCCTTGAACTAAGTATATTATAACCTTTGATATAATAATATTAACTCTTCACAGGAAACGATCGAATGAGTATAACTATTGCCAAGTGGACGATCGACCAATACCATGAGCTAGTTGCTACAGGTATTTTGGACGACAGGCGGGTGGAACTATTAGCCGGAGATATTGTCGAGATGCCACCAGAAGGAATGCCTCATGCCGTGTACTGTGGCAGAACGGTAGAATATCTCAGAGAATTACTGATAAATAGAGCGAAAGTGCGGGAAACTCACCCGATTACGCTCCCGAATAATTCTGAACCAGAGCCAGATGTCGCGATCGTGCGATCGCCTGATACTCAATATCTCGCCCACCATCCTTACCCAGAAGATATCTTTTGGTTGATTGAATATTCCGATACTATTCTTGCTAAAGATATCAATGTCAAGCAACGAATCTACTCTCAGGCGGGGATTTTGGAATATTGGGTAGTCAATTTACCAGCAGCAGAATTAATCGTGTTTAGAGATGCAGGTAATGATGGCTATGAAGCCCAAACTAAATTGACTATCGGCTCGATTTCGCCTTTATCTTTTCCAGATATTGAAGTTGAAGTTAGAAGGTTGTTTAGTATTTAAAATATATTTGAAATGGGAATCGATCGATTCGTACGATCGACTTGTAAGACATCTCTCAAGCAAAATGATGTTAAACCTAGACAAAATTCAAACGATCGCGCGTGACTATACGCCACAAGAAGTAATCGCCGCTCTAGTTTATCAACGGCAGTTTAATGAATTTAATGGGGAAGAAGTAATTACCGATTTGGCGGCTCATTCCCAACTGTGGCGAAGTTTTGTATTTTCTAAACCCATTTATGCGCCAGATAAAAGTGGGTTGAGCTTCTGCGGTACGGTAGAAACCTTGCTAGCGATAGCTAACTATCGTCCGATGCCAGAGGGTAGTATCATTCATTTTATTCCCTATCCTGCTGATACTCTGTATATCTTGGCCGAAAATCAAGATACGATCGTGTCCCAACTGATGGATCTTGGTAAAAAGTGGCGAGCGGATGAGGTGAGTATTTGCGATAGTAGTACTGAGAATGAAGAGGAGGATTGGGAATTTCGAGAATATGTCTCGCTCCGATTGCGAGGTGGCTTGTGGGGCGAAAACTTCAAACGCGATCGAGATGCGGTTATCATTTCTTACTGGTGGGATTGAGATGAGTGCCAGATGCGAGAAACCGCACCTTTCCTTCATCAAAATTTTTTACTAAGATCGAAGGTATCCGCATAGTCACACATCATTCATGACCGCAACTCCATCCTTATCACCGCTCCGTATTGCCGAAAAGCTCACCTGGAACTGGCGCGGACATCAGATTAAATATAGCGTTACAGGTGCAGGTCAACCGCTATTATTGATTCATGGTTTCGGTGCCTCGATCGATCATTGGCGCAAGAATATCCCGATCTTAGCTGAGGGTGGGTATCAGGTTTACGCGATCGATCTGCTAGGATTTGGTGGCTCGGATAAGGCGCAAATCGACTACAGCATGGAACTGTGGGAAGAATTAGTCGTAGACTTCTGGCATGAGTATATCAACCAGCCGACGGTATTTGTCGGTAACTCGATCGGGGCGTTGCTCAGTCTGATGTTGGTAGCGCATCATCCCGAAATTAGTGCGGGTGGCGTGTTGATTAATTGTGCGGGTGGATTGAATCATCGCCCTGATGAGTTGAATTTCTTGCTGCGAAATGTGATGGGAATATTTACGAATATTGTCGCATCCCCAGCCTTCGGTCAATTTTTATTCGATCGAGTCCGCCAGAAGTCCCGCATTCGGAGCAGTCTCTATCAGGTCTATCCGCGCCGTGAAGCCGTCACTGACGAACTAATCGACATTATCTATGAACCAGCTTGCGATCCTGGCGCACAGCAGGTTTTCGCCTCGATTCTGACTGCCCTGCCAGGGCCGACGCCTGAGTCGTTATTGCCAGAAGTGACTAAACCTTTGCTGGTATTATGGGGAGAAAACGATCCGTGGACGCCGATAAAGGGTGCGACGGTGTATCGGGAACTAGCTGCCAAAGGACAACCGATTCAGGTAGTGTCGATCCCGAATGCGGGGCACTGTCCGCATGATGAGTATCCAGAGGTTGTCAATCCGGCGATTTTGGAATGGTTGGCAGGGATAAAGTGATGAGGGAATTTTTTAAGATTGCTAGATAATGGCAGGTATGGCGTGGCACATGTAGCAAATTGACGATTTGACCCATCGGATGATGTTGCAGATCGTCAAAAGTTTCACAAATATGTTAGCTACATATGATTTTGAATGGGTATTGCCCGGTTGCGGGCGCGATAGTGTAGACCTTGTAATAGGCACAAGCAGATGCAAAAATGTATTAACTGGATAATCAAAATTATCTGCGGTACATTCGATCGAGCTAGCAAGATATAATTAATGTTTGGATCGAGCGATCGGCTATGAATGCACTCACGGAATTACAACAATGGTATGCCTCTAACTGTAATGGTGAATGGGAACATAGCTATGGTATCAAGATCGAGACATTAGATAATCCCGGCTGGTTTCTGCAAATAGAACTTGAGGAAACAAATCTTCAAAATAGTTATTTTGTTAGTACTGAAGTAGAGCATGATGAAAATGATTGGTATATTTGTAAGGTTGAGAAGAATAGATTTGAAGCATTAGGCGATCCTACTAAATTAAACAAATTAATTGAGATTTTCTTAGACTGGGCAAAGTCTCAGAATGCTGAGTGGTTGACGCCGCCATCATTAGGAGATTTGCAATTACAAGCCGATCGAGATTTTTATAATCTATTAATCGCTGCCCCAAGCTCTTCAGAGATCTGTCATCACGATCGCTGCAATAAGTTCCAGCTTGAGTATAGTGTGATGTGTGCAGAGCATCATTTTGAAATGCTGCGGAATTATCCATTCTCGGACACGATGGGAAGTAAGGGCGGCAATTTTGAAAATAATGATGGCGAGAGCTGCAATCTGATCTGAATTTGCGATCGGTCGATCGTGAGGCAAAATTCAGACGAGTTCGAGAGTTCGATCGATAGCTTAAAATGTATATTTATCGATCGTCTAATCTTGGCGATCGAGTTTTAAATTAAATTCGATATCTTGTAGGGTGGGCAGTGCCCACCACTAAAGTTTCGCGAAAATTATAGGGCTTAAAATTATTAAACTGACCTACTTAGTTTGTATCCAATTCTCCAGTATTTTGGTTAAAATAGAAACAGTTCCGATCGGAGAAAACATGGATTTTCGCGCACTGTCACCATTTGGGATCGAGCTTCATGGAGTCGAAATTACCACGCTCCAAGCTGAAGATATCGATGCTTTGAAGAACGCCCTTGCCAATCATGGATTTGTCGTCTTCCGCCAGCAGTTGGCGAATGATGCGGAATTTGTCAGTTTTCTCGATCGATTGGGGCGATTAACATTTACCATTGGTGAGACGCCCGTCGCGCATCAACCCGAGCTGAATGTAGTCAGCAATATCGGACGGACTACCCCACCTCGGAGCGTGTTTCATACTGATACTAGCTATATCGCACAGCCGCCTGCGTATACAGCCTTGCGGGCGGTGACAATCCCCACAACTGGTGGCGGGACGTTATTTTCGGATCAATATCGGGCTTATGAAACGTTGCCCAATTCAGTCAAAGAGCGGCTTGCGGACGCGCGGGTGCTACATGTCGTATCTGGTTTGACGCTAAAGGAAGGGGAAACCCAGAGCTGGCACCCCTTATTCAAGCGGCATCCGCTTTCCGGTCGGCTGGCGCTATTTCTATCGACACCAGAACGCTGTCAGGAAATCGCTGGGATTGCGCCAGCGGAAGCTAGGCGGATAATTCGGTTACTTTACCAACATTCTATTCGCAACTATCGCTTGTACCGCCATCAGTGGCGATCGGGTGATATTATTATTTGGGACAATCGGTGTACGATGCACCGTGCCGACCATTCGGCAGTTATTGGCGATCGATTATTACATCGCGGTCTGGTACTAAGTGCGTAAAATATCCTCATATCTCTAGTTTAGATCGAAGCCAGCTAATTCATGTGTTAGTGTGGAGCAAGCCGGAAAATTTTGGCTGAAGATGTAACGCACCTTGAAAATTAAATATGAGCACGATTAAAGTCGAAGTCTGCGAAATTTTGGAGATAAAACCGCATGGAAATGCTGATGCGCTAGAATTAGCCACCGTTCAAGGTTGGCAAATGTGTGTCAAAAAAGGCGTGCATCAACCTGGCGATTTAGTGGTCTATTTCGAGCAGGGTACAGTGTTAACTAAAGAAGTTGCCGAACGCTTGAATGTTGGTGCCTATTTATCTGAAAAAACTGATATTAATGGCGATCGAGTGTTGGTAGTTCACCGGATTAAATTACGGGGAGAACCATCGTTTGGATTGGTCGTTCATCCCGAAGAGGGGATGAAATTAGGTGATGATGTAGCCGAGTTTTATAGTGCGACTAAGTACTTCCCACCAGTTAAAGGTAATGCTGGCGATAGCGCGACTGACGATCCTTATTTTCCGAAATATACCAATCTAGAAAATATGCGGAGCTACCCTTGTTTATTAGCAGTCGGCGAAGCAGTTGTAGCTACCGAAAAAATTCATGGTACTAATGCTAGGGTTGGTTTTGTGTGGCACACGGATGAAGAACAGCCGACAATGATGGCGGGTTCGCGAACTTTGCGGCGCAAAGAACCAGAAGATCCCAATACAATTGTGGCAAATACTTACTGGTTTCCCTACACCTTAATTGGTGTCAAAAATCTGTTAGCACACTTGCAAAGTCAAGGACACAAACAAGCGGTCTTATATGGGGAAGTGTACGGACAAGGAATTCAAGCTTATACTTATGGTGCCAAAAGAATGAGTTTCCGTGCTTTCGATCTGATGTTGGATGGTAAATATGTCGATTATCAAACTTTCAAAGCTCTATGCGATCGGCATCAAGTAGAGCAAGTACCATTAGTATATGAAGGTGCTTTTTCCCTAGATATTATTCGCGGATTTTCCGATGGTGATTCCCTCATCGGCGGTACGCACGGTAGGGAAGGTGTGGTTGTCAAACCGATGGTAGAAAGGGACGATCCGAAGTTTGGCAGGGTGATTCTCAAGTATATCGGCGATCGCTACTTATTTGGTAAAGTTGCAGAACAAGATACTACTGATGTCTAGAGGATTTTCAATCTTTAGAATACCTTTTGTGCCCCATTATTTACTTTGAACATCGATCGAACCACGATACTGCTCGACGATTTATTTAGCAATTGCCAATCGATCGCCCGAACCACATGCCCAACGGGTGCGCGAGCGCTTCCCTACAGTTGTCTTTCAACAAGAGAGGATTTGTCAAGTTCCTAGAAATTGGCGGTCCTTCTCAATTAATCTTTCAACAACCGGAGACCACTTAAAATCACCAGCACGGTAGAACCTTCATGACCCAAAACGCCCAAGGGTAGGGTCATATTGCCAGTAAAATTGGCGATTAGCAGTATGACAATAAAGCTGAGGGCAAAAATGATGTTTTGTTTGACAATTCGCTCAGAGCGACGACCGAGCCGAATGGCATACTCTAATTTCTCCAAGCGGTCTGCCATTAATACCACATCTGCTGTTTCCAGTGCCACGTCACTCCCCGCTGTTCCCATCGCAATTCCGACGGATGCCTGAGCTAAAGCGGGAGCATCATTAATTCCATCACCCACCATCGCCACTGAGGGGTATTGTTGCTGAAGCTGGCGAATTACCTCCAGTTTATCTTCAGGTAAAAGTTCTGCATACACTTTATCGATCCCAATTTCCCAGCCAATACTGTCGGCTGTCCGCTCGTTATCGCCCGTTAACAT
>NZ_JANMZA010000104.1:0-5907 GCF_031382685.1 Chamaesiphon sp. OTE_8_metabat_110
ATATCTGCTAACAACCCAATTCTCAATTATCAATTAATTTCGGAGCATTATTATGACAACTGGCATACGTAAATCATCGGGATTTCGGATTGGTGGGATGGAAATATCCGCCAAAACAATTAAGAAAAATGTCCTACCACCAGCGATCGCGATTTTTACATTCTTAGCTTTGTGGGAAGCATTATCATCTTCGGGAATTACCCTATTACCTGGCCCTTCAATCCTGATTACCGATCCTCGGACTTTTGAATTAGTAAAATATCCTTTTTACGATCGCGGCGGCATCGATAAGGGGATGTTCTGGCAGACTTGGGCGAGTTTGCAACGGGTGGGGATTAGTTATACATTAGCGGCGATTGTCGGGATCTCGCTCGGCATTGCGATCGGTACCAGCGATATGCTCTCCCGCGCACTCGATCCTTTGTTCCTATTTTTGAGAACTGTTCCACCTTTGGCTTGGGTACCGATTTCCCTCGCTGCCTTAAATAAAAACGAACCCGCTGCTTTATTCGTCATCTTTATCACCGCAGTCTGGCCGATTTTAATTAATACCGCAGTTGGTGTCAAACAAATTCCCCAAGACTACATTAACGTTTCTAAAGTCGTCCAAGCTTCCAAGCAAAAATACTTCTTCCAAATTTTACTTCCTTCCGCACTGCCTTACATTTTCACTGGTTTGCGCGTCGCAATTAGTTTAGCTTGGTTGGCAATTATCGCCGCTGAAATCGTCATGTCGGGGATTGTCGGGATTGGTTTCTTTATCTGGGAAGCTTATCAAAATAACTACATCAGCGAAGTTATTCTCGCCTTGGTTTGGATCGGCGCGGTTGGTTTATTGCTCGATACTGCCATGAGTTGGTTGCAGAACAAAATCGTCAAGCAGTAATGCTTTGTTTAGCGATGCGTAGGGTGTGTTATCGCGAAGCGTAACGCACCATTACAAGCAAATATATGGTGCGTTACCCGTTGGGATAACACACCCTACATAAAAATCCAAAATTTATAAACTGCCATGTCAACAGCCGAACTAGTCAATATTCAAGATGCGGGAAAAACCTTTCCACTCGGTGGTGGGAAAGAATATGTCGCCCTACGCGGTATCGATCTTCAAATCAAACGCGGTGAATTCATTTCGCTAATCGGTCACTCTGGCTGTGGCAAATCCACCCTGCTGAATATGATTGCGGGATTGGATTTAGCAACAGAAGGAGTGGTTTCCTTAGAAGGATTAACAATTACTAAACCTGGCCCCGATCGCATCGTTGTATTTCAAAACTATTCGCTCTTACCCTGGCTGACAGTAAGAGAAAACGTTGCTTTTGCGGTTGATGAAGTTCTGACCGAAAAATCAGCTCAAGAACGGAAACAAATTATCGAGCATTATGTCGGTGTCGTCGGACTTTCTAAAGAGATCGATAAGTATCCTGGGGAAATGTCTGGGGGGATGCGTCAACGGGTCGCGATCGCCCGCGCTCTGGCAGTGCAACCGCGCTTATTATTATTAGATGAACCCTTTGGTGTCCTCGATGCTTTGACGCGAGGTAACTTGCAAGAACAGCTAGTTAAGATCTGCGAAGATAACGAAATTTCGGCGTTGATGGTGACTCACGAAGTCGATGAAGCCGTACTGATGAGCGATCGGGTAGTAATGCTTACTAATGGCCCTGCTTCTAAAATTGGCTCCATTTTAGAGGTCGATTTACCCCGCCCGCGCAAACGGTTAGAAGCCGTCAAACATCCGAGCTACTATCAGCTCCGCAGCGAAATTATCTACTTTCTCAACCAGCAGAAACAAGTTAAAAAAATGCGGGCGCAGAAAGTTCAACATGTTGCCGCTCACGGGTTAGAAAAAGTCAACTTACAACTCGGTTTTGTGCCCTTAACGGCATGTGCGCCGATGATTATTGCCAAAGAAAAAGGCTTCTTTGTCAAACATGGTTTAGAGCAAGCCTCCTTGGTGCGAGAATCGAGTTGGCGCGGCGTAGTCGATGGACTGATCGGCGGCTATATCGACGCAGCAGCCATGCCATCGGGAATGCCCCTGTGGATTACCCTCGGCGGTGCGGGCGGGCAAAGTCTACCCATCGTCAGCTCCCTCACCATCAGCCGCAACGGTAACGCCATTACCCTCGATAAAAAATTTAAGAAACTCGGTGTCAAAACCCTGGCTGATTTCCGCGAAGCGATCCGCGCCACCCCCAACGAACCGCACCGGATGGGTGTAGTACATCCTTCATCCATGCACAACCTGTTGCTGCGTTATTGGTTAGCCAGTGCGGGCATCGATCCCGATCGGGAGTTACATTTGAAACAAATCCCGCCCGCCCAAATGGTCGTAGATCTCAAAAACGGCACCATCGACGGTTTTTGCGTCGGCGATCCGTGGAATCTCCGCGCTGAAATCGAAGGAATTGGCTTTACCGTCGCCCGCGATATCGACATCTGGAACGGTCATCCCGGCAAAGTTCTGGGCTGTCGTCAAGATTGGGCAGCGGCATTCCCCAATACCTTTATTGCCCTAAATAAGGCACTTTTAGACGCTTGCCGCTACTGCGCCGATCCTACTAATGCCGAAGAAATTCGCAAAATCTTAGCCCGCAAGGAATATATCGGTACCAATATCGATTTTATCCATCTAGGCGGCCCCGACGATATCGTCCCTGGGGTCGAATCGGTCGCTCACCACGTCTTTTTCGGCGATGGTGTCAATCGTCCCAGTCGGACAGAACATCTGTGGCACATGGTTGAGATGGCGCGGTGGGGCGATGTGCCGTTCCCTCGCAACTGGGTAGAGGTGCTGGAAAATACCTGTCGCGTTGGTGTCTTTAGTACGGCAGCACGGGAATTAGGGATGACCGAGATTTCTTACAGTCGCGGTTCGATTCAACTCGTCGATGGTACCACTTTCGATGCCAAAGATCCGATTAGCTATCTCAACAATCTCAAAATCAAACGCGATATCACTCTAGCGGAAATTCATTAAGGCGATCGGTGAATAAATAAGCATAATTATCGATCGAATGGATTATACCTGAAACTTAGCTGGTGGGCAGTGCCCACCCTACGAAATATCTTCTCTTTAAATGACAGAGAACAGGAGCGATGCTCCCATGGTTAAATCCCTAGTGCGATACAACCCAATTCTCAATTCTTAACTCTCAATTAAATCCTAAATCCTATGACTACTACTGCTGCACCTATGTCGGGAAGATTAAAAAACGTCAACAAAGACTTTATCAGCTTTCAAGGAGTTACCAAAACTTATCCTGCCAGAGCGGGATTAAATGTCGTAATTAAAAATATCGATCTTACTGTCAAGCAAGGTGAATTTATTTGTATTATTGGACACTCCGGCTGCGGTAAATCTACATTACTAAATACACTTTCTGGATTTGCCACACCCAACGAAGGTCAAGTCACCATGAATGGTAAGTTAATTACCAAGCCAGGGCCAGATCGGATGGTGGTGTTTCAAAATTACTCGTTGATGCCGTGGATGACAGCTTATGAAAATGTCTATTTTGGGTTGGATTCCGTCCATCCCAGCAAGTCTAAATCGGAGAAAGATCGGATCGTTCGTGATACTTTAACGATGGTTGGTTTGGGCGAGGCAATGGAAAAAAAACCCACCCAATTATCTGGAGGAATGCGTCAGCGGGTCGCGATCGCGCGGGCTTTTTGTCTGCGTCCTGAAGTGTTAATTCTAGATGAACCTTTCGGTGCTTTGGATGCAATTACCAAAGAAGAAATGCAGGAAGAAGTATCCGAAATCGTCCGCGAAGTTGGGTGTACGGTGCTGATGGTGACACATGATATCGATGAGTGTTTATTCCTAGCCGATCGATTAGTAATGATGACAGAAGGGCCAGCAGCGGGCATTGGTGAGATCTTAGATATTCCCTTTGAGCGTCCTCGCGATCGCGAACAAATGCTCGAAGATCCTCGCTATTATGATTTGCGTAACCGCGCCCTCGAATTTTTATATAGTGGGAATTCTCATTAGCTCGATGGGTACAACGATGCCGTTTACCATCCCGACGATCGATAAGGCAATCGCACAAGCGATCGTGTTAATGGCGATCGCTAAGCTACCAATGCAGATTTTAATTATCCTCGACAAACGTGTCCTCACCTTCGTCAAAATTTTCACAAGTTTGGGCATTGAGCATCCGGTTCTCATAGCGGCGGTTGCGGCGGTTGCCTTTGGCGGTAGTCGCGCGTTTGCCCGATCGTTTATCGCAGACGAGACTCTGGAGATCGGGAGCATCATGAATATCGCTCAGGGTATCGTTGTAAGTCCGTTTCATTGCGGTGGCGATCGGTTGATAGTTTATTTACATAATTTAACTCAAAAATCCCCAGTTGACGAGCTAGCAGGGCTGATTTATTCTTAACCGGGCTTAGGTTGTCAAGATGAAAGGCAATTAATTTCGATCGGACGAAAGCGTGCCACCGAGGCGGTCGCATAAATGTCGATCGTCGATCGAACTGAAACAGTTGGTTTGTAAGATGCTAAACAATCTAATCAGCAATAGCTTGACTCATAATTTTATGTCGATCGGTAGACTATCCACATTTTAATGTCATCTATTATATAGATGTGGGTTTCGATCGAGATAATACCTACATAAAAACTCTTTACTACTAGTTAACTTCTACGTTGTATGTTCTCACAGCTACCCGAACGGCAAATGCACGTGGTTCGTTGGATATTAACGATCGCATGGCTGCTGATTATTGCATCATTGTTTTACGATCCTTGGACTTCCGTACTGACAGAGCCAAGTCATCCTTGGAGTCCGTTAAGGTTGTCAGGTAGCTGTATTTCGGTGCAGGGAAAGTGTCTGGTAGAGCAGCCTTATCCATTGGCTACGACCTTATTTTGGGGGGCGATCGTTCCGTCGTCGATCTTCATTTTGCTCGTATTCGGGCATGAAGTTTGGCGCAGGATTTGTCCGCTGTCATTTTTGTCACAAATTCCCCGTGCATTAGGCAAACAAAGACAATTCAAACGCGAGAGTCCGAATACGGGAAAAGTTCGCTATGAGTTGCCAAAAGTCAAGCCTGATTCGTGGTTGGGTAAAAATT
The DNA here is from genome assembly GCF_031382685.1 of Chamaesiphon sp. OTE_8_metabat_110. Lineage (NCBI taxonomy): Bacteria > Bacillati > Cyanobacteriota > Cyanophyceae > Gomontiellales > Chamaesiphonaceae > Chamaesiphon > Chamaesiphon sp. OTE_8_metabat_110. Next base: position 5,089 of record NZ_JANMZA010000104.1, read on the forward strand.
ATCCGTACGTGCAATTTGGCTGGCTATTTGTCGGATTGTGCGGGCGAATTTTGTTTTTTAATGCCGATCGATTGGTATTAGCATTATGGCTATTATTTACGATCGCGGCTGCGATTACTGTCGGCTATTTGTATGGCGGTAAATCATGGTGCAATTATTTTTGTCCAATGGCTCCAGTGCAGCAAATTTATAGTGAGCCTGGTGGCTTATTTAGTAGTAAGGCACATACTAGCGATACGTCTATTACCCAATCGATGTGTCGGACGGTATTACCTGATGGGAAAGAACAAAGTGCTTGTGTTGCCTGTCAAAATCCCTGCATTGATATCGATTCAGCACGCGTTTACTGGGATGGTTTGAATAAGCCAGAAGTATCATGGTTGCGCTATGGTTATGTGGGTTTAGTTATCGGTTATTTTGGTTATTATTATCTGTATGCTGGTAGTTGGGACTATTATATTTCCGGCGCGTGGGCGAGACAAACCGACCAACTATCAACACTATTAGATCCAGGATTTTATCTATTCGGACAGGCGATAAATATTCCTAAAATTGTGGCTGTACCAATGACATTGGGGATCTCTACCGCGATCGGCGATCGGGTGGGCAGATCGATCGAGCAATGGGCAAAGTCTTATAGTCGCCAGCGCGATCTCAATCTATCGCCGGACGTAATTAGACATCGCATTTTTACGCTCTGTACATTTTTTATTTTCAACTTTTTCTTTATTTTTGGTGGTCGTCCTTTAGTTCAACTGATGCCGATTTCGGTTCAATATATTTACGAGCTTGCGCTAGTTTTATTGAGTACGCTGTGGG
>NZ_JANMZA010000366.1:0-20745 GCF_031382685.1 Chamaesiphon sp. OTE_8_metabat_110
GTCGGCACCCACATCTAGCGAAGGTGTCAAAATCGATAAGTTGTTAGTAGAAGAAGGAACGACAGTTAAAGCGGGGCAGTTAATCGCAATTTTGGATAGTCAAGGACGCTTACAATCAGCGGTAAATGAAGCTCAAGCCAAAGTCAACGTTGCCCGAGCAAGTCTGGTAAAAGTCAAAGCTGGAGCCACGCAGGGCGAAATTAATGCTCAAAAAGCCACCATCGCTAAATTGCAAGCCGAACAGGGGACGGGCATAGAAGCCCAAAAAGCGACACTTGCTAAAGTAATAACCGAAACCGCAACTCAAGCCGAAGCTCAGAAAGCGACACTTGCTAAAGTAGTAGCCGAAACAGCTACTCAAGCTGAAGCCCAAACCGGAGCCATTGCGGAAGCCCAAGCCGGACTTGCTAACGCTCAAGCTGAGGATGAACGTTACGCTAGCCTGTTGACAGAGGGTGCGGTTTCTGCTTCTAACGGTGATAGTAAGCGGTTGACTTTACAAACAACACAGCAGAAAGTAAATCAGGCTCAAGCAAATTTAAAACGGATTGAATCTTCTGGAAAGCAACAAGTAGCGGAAGCTCAAGCCAATTTACGCCGGATTCAAACATCGGGACAACAACAAATCATTGAAGCGCGAGCTAATTTGCGAAAGATCGAAACATCGACGCAACAACAGGTCAAAGAAAGTCAATTTACCCTCAATAGAATTGCGGAAGTACGTCCAGTAGACGTAATGTCCGCCGAAACAGAGGTCAACAGTGCGATCGCTTCTCTAAAACGTGCCGAAGAAAATCTCGCGCAAGCTTATATTAAGTCACCTTTAGATGGTCAGATCCTAGAAATTTTTGCCCGTCCGGGGGAAGTAGTCGGTACTAATGGCATCGCCGATCTTGGCAAAACTAGTCAAATGTATGGAGTAGTGGAAGTTTATCAAAGTGATATTAATAAAATTCGGGTCGGGCAGAAAGTAAAAATCACTAGTATTTCTTTACCTAACGAATTACAAGGTACGATCGAGCGAGTTGGTATTCAAGTCAAGCGGCAAAATGTCATTAATGCCGATCCAACTAGTAATATTGACGATCGAATTATTGAAGTTCATACTATATTAGATCCAGAATCTAGTCAAAAAGCTGCTAAGTTTACTAACTTACAAATTCGAGCAGTAATTAATCTCAATTCTTAGTAAGTTAAAGCTTGTTAATCGACTGTGAAAGCGTAAATTCTAGATGGTGAGCAGTGCCCACCCTACTAAATATCTGCTGGCAATATGCTGAAACTTATCCAAAATCTGACTCGTAGAACTCCACTAGGCTGGCTCCAACTCACTCAGCATAAAGGTCGATTTGCAGTAGCAATCTCCGGCGTGGCATTTGCGGACTTGTTGATGTTAATGCAATTGGGTTTCCAAGGTGCCCTATTCGATAGTGCCGTTGTCTTGCACTCAAAATTAAAAGCAGATATATTTATCATCAGTCCCCAGGCATTAAATATTGGAGCAATGTCTACATTCCCGCGCCGCCGACTATATCAGGCGATGGATGTAACTGGCGTAAAATCAGCAGAGCCAATGTATGTCAGTCTAGTGACTTGGAAAAATCCCCAGACTCGCGATAAGAAAAATCTCATTATTGTCGGATTTAATCCGGATCGACCAATTTTTAATCTACCTGAAGTTAATAGTCAATTAGACAAAATCAAACAGTCTGATACTTTACTATTCGATCGCAAGGCAATCGGTGATTATCAACAAGTAGTCGCACGTGTCGATGCTGGTAAAGCTGTCACCACCGAAATCGAAAGACGCACAATCTCTGTAAATGGATTATTTTCGATCGGGTCTTCATTTTCAGCCGATGGACATCTGATGACGAGTGAAGATAATTATTTACGATTATTTTCTCGACAATCTCAAGGTAATGTCAATGTCGGGCTGATAACGCTAAAACCAGGCTACGATCCTACTCAAGTAGTTCAACAATTAAAATCTTATTTACCCAAAGAAGATATCAAGGTACTGACAAGGGCAGAATATATTGCTTTTGAACAGGGATATTGGCAACAGCAAACACCGATTGGGCCGATTTTTAATCTCGGTGCGATTATGGGATTTTTGGTAGGGATAATTATTGTCTATCAAGTTTTATCCACTGATGTAAATGCTCATCTCAAAGAATATGCCACTTTCAAAGCGATGGGCTACAGCAATACTTATTTACTGGGAATTGTATTTGAAGAAGCATTGATTCTCGCAATTGTGGGCTTTATTCCAGGTTTGATTGTATCAACCGGACTTTATACAGTTGTTGGTGGCGCGACCAATTTACCGATCGCAATGACGATTGTTAGAGCGACTCAGGTATTCACAGGCACTCTGATAATGTGTATGCTTTCTGGTGCCGTTGCCACAGGTAAAGTTCAAGCTGCCGATCCGGCTGATATGTTTTAAATTAGGGGGTAGCGATTCGCGCACGCCCTAGTTCCCCGACGGTTTAGCGGCGTTTTTATGTCTAGGGTTCCCCCCGAATAAGAAAACGACAAGACAGCGAATCAGCGACGCGCTCATCACGGAGGTTCCCTCCAGGTCGAGCGCGTCAAGACAAGACAGATGGTAGATGGTAGGGGATTTATTAGTTTTTTCGAGTTAGCTTTTAATTGTATCTATTATGGAACCAGTAATTTCTATTTCTCATCTCGATCACTATTTTGGCATGGGTCAACTTCGCAAGCAAGTATTGTTTGATATCAACTTGGAAATAAATGCAGGTGAAATCATTATTATGACTGGGCCATCTGGTTCTGGCAAAACTACATTACTGACTCTCTGTGGTGGACTGCGATCGGCTCAAGCTGGTAGCCTTAAAGTATTGGGAACGGAGATGTGTGGTGCTTCATCAAAGCAACTGACGATCGAACGTCGCCATCATGGTTATATCTTTCAAGCTCACAATTTGCATGAGAGTCTGACAGCATTGCAAAATGTTAAAATGGGTTTAGAATTACATCCTGAATATTCAATCCAGGACATGAACGATCGCGCGATCGAGATGTTAGAATTAGTAGGGTTGGGAGAACGTGTAAATTATTACCCAGACAACTTATCCGGCGGACAAAAACAACGAGTCGCGATCGCGCGGGCACTTGTCAGTCAACCCAAAATTCTCCTAGCTGACGAACCGACAGCGGCACTGGATAAACAGTCAGGACGCGACGTGGTGGATTTGATGCAGAAGTTAGCTAAAGAACAAGGCTGCACGATTTTATTAGTAACTCATGACAATCGCATTTTAGATATTGCTGATTCGATCGTGTATCTAGAAGATGGCAAATTGGCAACTGCACCAGATTTAGTACCAGCAAATTAAATCTGCATGGCAGTAAAAACTAGTTAAAATTGAGATCTGCACCCAGTCGCTCCAATTACTCTAAGAACTCATGATTAAGCGTCGCTCTTTTATTGGCTATTTTAGTGTTGGTTGGTTGACGACTTGTTTTCCGATTGTCCTGGCTGCCTACGATCCTGACAAGTCGAGCGCACAAACAACAGCCGATGCCGATCCTCTCGTCAGCGGTAATAAAGACAGTGCCAAACCAGTTGCCAAGAAAACGACCGACGGTTTTACAGTCGTCGGTTCTGTCAGCGAACTAGAAAAGACCGGATATTTGCAAACCACATCAGTTGCAGTCACCCGAAATCCCACCAATCCCAATAAATTAATTGCAGTCAACCCCAAATGTACTCATCAAGGCTGCGATGTCAAATGGGTAACTGGAGAAAACCGCTATACATGTCCCTGTCATAGTTCAAATTTTGAAGCCAATGGTGAAGTTATCAATGGCCCCGCAACTAAGCCTTTAGCCGCCTATCCTGCTAAGATTGTTGGTACTCAAGTCCTAGTCAAAATCGTCGCCCCACCTCCAGTAAACCCCAACCAAAAGACCCCATCTGGGCGGGGACGTAGGAGTTAGGTTTTAGGTTTTAGGCTTTAGGCTTTAGGGAATAGGCAATGTACACAGTAACTTGTCTCCTAGTCCCCCCGTCTCCTAGTCCCCCCGTCTCCCCGTCCCCTCGTCCCCTCGTCCCCCCTTCCCCCCACCTCCCATCTCCCAACTCATGAGTGAAAATGCGATTCGTCCGGCGATGATTACCGGAATTATTCCTGATTCGATCGCGGCAGAAATCGGTTTTACCTCTGGCGATCGATTGGTGAAAATCAACGGTCAAAAGCCACGAGATTTGATCGATTATCAATTTTTATGTAGCGATGAAACTTTGGATTTAGAAGTACTCGATGCCAAGGGTAAGTCGCATCAAATCGAGATTGAGAAGGATTATGATGAGGATTTGGGACTAGAATTTGACTCGGCATTATTCGACGGTTTGATTCAGTGTAACAATAAATGTCCGTTTTGTTTTATCGATCAGCAACCGCCTGGAAAACGCGAATCTTTATACTTTAAAGATGATGATTATCGGTTGAGTTTTTTATACGGCAGTTACCTGACTTTAACCAATCTCACGACCAAAGAATGGGATCGGATCGCTCAGATGCGGCTCTCGCCGCTATATGTTTCCGTCCACGCCACCGAGCCAGAGATTCGATCGCAACTGCTCAAGAACCAGCGGGCGGGCGAAATCATGAATCAACTAGCATGGTTTCAGTCCCATCGCCTCGAAATTCACGCCCAGGTAGTGCTGTGTCCGGGGATTAATGACGGGGTGCATCTCGATCGCACCATCCGCGATTTAGCTAGCTTTCATCACGGCGACACTCCCGCAGTGGCTTCTGTCGCCGTCGTCCCCGTCGGCTTGACCCGGTTTCGTCCCAATCTCGCCGAACTTTCGCCCGTTACGCCCGAAATTGCCAAAGTTGTTATCGCCCAAGTGGAAGCATTACAACGAGAATTTCGGCACCAATTCGACTCGACCTTCGTCTGGTTAGCTGATGAGTGGTATCTCATTGCTGGTGTAGCATTACCCCCGAGCGATTACTACGAAGACTATCCCCAACTGGGCAACGGTGTCGGTTCGATTCGGCGGTTTCTCGATGAATTTGCGGAAGAAATCGCCGACTGGGACGTGACCGCGATCGAGCCACCGCACACCTGCACCTGGGTAGTCGGCAATGCCGTCGAAAATGCCTTCCAACCGATCGTTAACCAGTTAAATGCGATTCCAGGTCTAACGGTCAATTTAGTAGCAATCGCCAGCCAATATTGGGGGCAACAGATGACAGTCACGGGACTATTGACTGGGTACGATCTGATGCAGGAGTTGCCAGGTCGAGATTTGGGCGATCGAGTGCTCATTCCCAGCGTCATGCTCAAACACGACGAAGCGAAGTTTCTCGATGATATGACGATCGACGAATTGGCTCAAAAATTGCAAGTTTCTGTAGTACCAGTTGACGGAATTTATGATTTTCTCGAAAAATTAGGGGAAAATAGAGGCGGGGGCGAATAGGTGGTAAGTGGAGCGGACGGTTATATCAGCTCGTATACGGGCGGTAATCGATCGAGATCCAAACCTGACAGCAGTTTTCTAGACTCATCGCCGATGATAACTCTGAAATTAAATTAATCCACATGCTAAATAGACCAATCCCAGGATCGAACCTCAAACTCAGTAGTCACACTCAGTGTCAGCCGATCGGAATCTCACCCGCAGCGCCTCAGACGACTACCGGATGGCAACTAATGTGTGTGACAATCGCGCTACTGAGCGGAGCGCTCCGGATGGAAACTGCCCGCGCCGCAACGCCAATCGTTGCCAGCAGACAGCAGCGCCCTCAACTCGCGATCGACACCAGCTCTAGACATGACAATTCGATCCAGATCGCCCAAAATACTACCGCGCCAGCAACTTTTACCAATATTCAGCTACCTAACGATCTCAACCTCCCCAACACCGGGAGTCAGGTGCAGATTACCGGACGCCAATCGATTACCCTCCAGCAAGCGCTCGACATCGCCTTCCGCAACAATCGCCAAGTCCAAGCCGCACGCTTGACTGTCGAGCGCGATCGTCAAGGGATTAATCTTGCCCAAGCCTCTCAAGCCGTGCGAGTCGGATTGTCAAATACAGGGATTACAACTTCTGGATCGCCACTACTAATCGGCGAGCAACCGCAAATTCCTGGCAGTACCTCTAGCAGTACTGGCATTAATGGCGGTATCACTGCCAATTACACGATTCTCGATGCAGGTCGTAATCAAAGTAGCGTTCGCGCGGCTGAAGAACAAGTTCGGTTTGACAGACTCGATCTGGTGCGCGTCGAACAACTAGTGCGCGGACAAGTCATCGCCGCTTACTACGATCTCCAAGCTGCGGATTCCGCGATTAAAATCAGTCAAGCATCAGTCACCGACGCCACTCGCAGTTTGAACGACGCACAACTCCAAGAGCGTGCTGGAGTAGGGACGAGATTTGACATCCTCACCGCCCAAGTCCAACTCGGTACCGCTAATCAAAATCTCACCAACGCACAGGCGCAACAGCAAACCGCTCGCAAAAATCTAGCGCAAATACTCGTCGTCGATCAAAATACGGAATTTACCGCAGCCGATCCCGTCCGCGAGCTAGGAACTTGGCAATATTCCCTCGAAGACAGTATCATCCTCGCCTTCAAAAATCGACCAGAAGTAGAGCAGCAACTGTCCCTCCGTCGCATCAGCCAGCAACAAGAAATTATCGCGGCAGCGGCAGATTCCGCTCAGGTCAATCTAGTAGGTAGCTATGGTTTAGGCAAAAATATCACTAGTTCTGCTGGCGCACAAGACAACTACAGCGTAGGCGTTCAGTTGAGTTGGAACTTCTTTGATGGGGGTGCCGCCGCCGCCAATACCAATCGGGAAAAAGTCAGCCAACAGATTTTTGAAAACCAGTTTACAACGACCAGAAATCAAATTCGGTTTCAAGTCGAGCAAGCTTTCTTTAGCCTTGGCTCTAACCAAAAAAACATCGCCACCTCCGCCCAAGCCCTCAGACAGGCCGAAGAAAGTCTCAAATTAGCCCGTTTGCGCTTTCAAGCTGGGGTCGGTACGCAAACTGATGTGATCGTGGCGCAAACCAACCTTGCCACCGCTCGGGGCAATAACATCACGGCAGTGCTCAACTATAATCGCGCGCTAGCGAATCTGCGGACAGCAACGGTATTGCCGCAGTAAGGGGGATTGGCGGTGGAGGGTAATGGGTCAAAACCATCACTCTCGGAGTTTGGGGATGTGCCGATCGAACTCCCCACCTTTACCCCCTTGGCAAAACTGCCAAATATCTTAATAATCCTTAATAGGACATAAATTATTTTAGGGGTATCGAGATGAGTTCGATTAAATTTATCAAAGAGAACAAAGAGATTGTCGTCGCAATGGGGTCAAATCTGCGCGAGAAGGCGGTTCAAAACCAAATTGATATCTATACCTTCAAAGGGAAGCTCATGAACTGCGGTGGCTACGGTCAGTGTGGGATGTGTGGCGTAGAGATCGTGGAAGGGATGGAAAATCTCTCTCCCCGCACTGATTTTGAAAACCGCAAGCTGGCAAAAAAACCTGCTAACTATCGCCTCGCCTGTCAGACCTTAGTCAATGGTGCTGTTTCCGTCAATACCAAGCCTTAGTTTTGGCTCCAAGTCGCTGGTGAGGAATCTTCGCTCCTCTCTGGTCGCTGGAGGCGATCGTCGCCTTCCCAACTCTAGTAGACTCAGGTTGAGGATGTTAAATCTTTACCTTACTGACTAGACCCTCGCTGGAAATGATATTCTGGTATAGGTACTCAATAAAAATACTTTATAGGAATTACTCTTATGCAAACTAACGATTTAGGCTTCGTCGCCAGCCTTTTATTTGTCCTCGTACCGACGATTTTTTTGATTATTCTCTATATTCAAACTAACAGCCGCGATACTGGCTCTGATTCATAGATTATTATATTTTAGACCGATAAAAAAGACTGCCAAAGATTAGTTTCTATGCAGTCTTTTTTAATGAATAATTGCGATTGGCAATCTAGGCAATTAGGGTAGTAAAATATTGAGACTCGATCGCCTTAGCTATTGCTGAAACCTAGATGGTAGGCACTGCCCACCCTACTCTCTTTCTACCCTAAAGCCTAAAGCCTAAAACCTAAAACCTAAAGCCTAATCCCTACACCGCTGCTAATTCTGGACGCTTGCTATTGCGAACACCTTTAATTGCTTCAGCATAATCGGGAGCATTAAATACTGCCGAACCAGCGACGATCGCATTTGCACCTGCTTCGATGACTTGCCAGCTATTATTGGGTTTAAGACCGCCATCAACTTCAATCCAAGGGTCTAAACCGCGCTCGTTGCAAATTTGGCGCAATTTAGCGACTTTGGTAACAGCACTAGGAATAAAGCTTTGACCGCCAAAACCAGGGTTGACGCTCATAATTAAGACCAAATCGCACAAGTCGAGGACGTATTCGATTAGTTCTAGAGGAGAGCCAGGATTGAGGACGACGCCAGCTTGTTTGCCCAGTTCTTTGATTTGTCCCAAGGTGCGATGCAGGTGAGCCGAAGCATTGTACTCAGCATGGACGGAGATAATATCAGCACCAGCTTTGGCAAAATCAGCCACATACTTTTCTGGTTCGACGATCATCAAGTGGACATCGATAATCTTTTTAGTATGGGGACGAACGGCTTCGACAATCAGGGGGCCGATAGTAATATTTGGTACGAACCGTCCATCCATGACATCAACGTGAATCCAATCGGCTCCAGCGGCATCCACAGCCCGAATTTCTTCACCTAAGCGGCTAAAATCTGCCGACAGGATCGAGGGGGAAATGACTAAGGATTTTTGGCTCATAGTTACTACAGTTCTCCTAAGAGTTAGTTTTTTGTAAAAATTTTAACAATTTATCTAATTTTAACAGGGGTGAGGAATTAATTAGCTAAGTTCCTAGTTATGACTGAGGGGGACGGGGGGACGGGAGGAGATTTTGTAGGTTGGGTTGAGCCTCGAAACCCAACACACTCAACAATTGATTTTGTGGGCGTTGGGTTTCACATTCGTTCAACCCAACCTACAGGTGTCTTGACACCCATCTCCTATCTCCCATCTCCCTGCTCTCTATCTACATTTGGGACATCACGATCCGTGCTGCTGCTAAAGTACGATCGATATCGGCATCGGTATGAGCTAAAGAAGTAAACCCAGCTTCAAATTGCGATGGTGCGAGATAAATCCCCTGCTCCAACATGCCGCGATGGAAGCGACCGAATTTAGTCACATCTGACTTTTTGGCATCTTCAAAATTGTGAACAGGCCCTTCACAGAAGAATAACCCAAACATCCCGCTAATATTCCCACCACAAGCAGCGTGTCCGGTTTCTGCGGCGATTTGCAATAAACCATTAGCCAAGCGGGTAGTGATTTTATCCAAATACTCATAAGTACCTGGTTTTTGGAGTAGTTCGAGGGTTTTAATCCCCGCCGTCATCGCTAGCGGGTTGCCTGAAAGCGTTCCTGCTTGATACATCGGCCCCGCAGGTGCGACCATCGACATGATCTCTTTGCGTCCGCCGTAGGCACCGACAGGTAAACCACCGCCGATGACTTTACCCATCGTAGTGAGATCGGGAGTAACACCAAATCTCTGCTGTGCGCCGCCGTAGGAAATGCGGAAGCCAGTCATCACTTCGTCGAAGACTAGTAATGCGCCGTATTCTTGAGTGATTAATCTCAAGCCTTCGAGGAAACCAGCATCGGGCACGATAAAGCCTGCGTTACCGACGACGGGTTCCAAGATAACGCCAGAAATACTATCAGGATTGGCAGCAAATAGCGCTTTGACAGCTTCTAAATCGTTGTATGGTGCCGTGAGGGTATCCACCGTAGTCGATTTGGGTACGCCAGGGGAGTCGGGTAAACCGAGAGTAGCGACACCAGAACCAGCCTTCACCAAGAACATGTCCGCATGTCCGTGATAACAGCCTTCAAACTTGATAATCTTGTCGCGTCCGGTAAAGGCGCGCATCAGCCGTAGGACAGCCATACACGCTTCGGTGCCGGAATTGACAAATCTCACCATTTCCACGCTGGGAACGGCATTAATTACCATCTCAGCAAGGACGTTTTCGAGGTAGCAGGGCGCACCGAAGCTCGTACCTTTGGCGAGTGCCTCATGCAGGGCGGCAATTACTTCCGGGTTGGCATGTCCGCAGATTGCTGGCCCCCAACTGCCCACATAGTCGATATACTGATTGCCATCTACGTCCCAGACATAGGCATCTTTGACGCGATCGAATACAATCGGTTGACCGCCGACAGACTTGAACGCCCGCACGGGGGAATTCACCCCACCCGGCATCAGTTCGCGAGCGGCTGCAAATATTTCTTCTGATTTTGTAGTTTTCAAATTAGATGTAGAAACCAATTTTTTCTCCCAACGGTTAAAAGCTAGATTAAGTAAGTTCGTACTTATAGGCGATCGAGACTATAGTAATTTTAGTGGAATTGACCGGATTACCCAATACTTCCTTCACAATCTTCAGTTGATGTCAAAACCTCAAACATCCAGCCTGAAGATCGGAATGCCGATCTCCACCGATGAGGACAACCCCCAGACGTTCGTCATTTACACGCAGTAAAGTAGATAATATCCCCAGGTAGTTCGCATAATTGTTACAATAATTAACAGGGCTAAATACCATCACCTCATGAACACCACACCTTCTAATCAGTTTGCACCAGAGATGAATCGAGCCGATGCTTCCGAGTACCAGCCAGCAACAGCCGTATCGACAGAACTAGTGGCTGATGTAGAAGTTGTGCCTTCCAGACGCGTCAAAGAAATTACCGACGGTACCTGGCTGGGGTACGATCCGATCGCGATCGCGCAGTATTACAGCACTCAACCCCTCAAAGTGTTTGCCCGCTTTATTAGCATCTTTCTGCCGATCGTTAATTTTGCATTAGGATTGTGGTTCGATAAAATTACCAATAAATCCAAACAAAATCTCGGCAAACGTGCCACTCAGATTCGCAAATTGTTGACCAAATTGGGGCCAGCATATATCAAAATCGGTCAGGCACTATCTACACGCCCCGACTTAGTTCCGCCTCAATTTTTAGAAGAATTAGCGCAGCTACAAGATAATATCCCGGCTTTTTCCAACGAGATTGCCTACCAATTCATTGAAGAAGAATTAGGCGACAAGCCCGCAGCAATTTACGCAGAGATTAGCGACTTACCGATCGCAGCGGCATCGCTCGGACAAGTCTATAAAGGTAAGCTTTGGAGTGGTGAAGATGTAGCTATTAAAGTGCAGCGTCCGGGTTTAGCAGATAGCATCGCCCTAGATTTACATGTCGTTCGGACTTTGGCAATCTGGGCACAAACTAACTTTCAACAAATTCGGAGTAATTTAGTCTCGATCGTCGATGAATTTGCCGAGCGCATTTTCGAGGAAATGGACTATGAAAATGAAGGACGTAATGCCGAAAAGTTTGCCGAATTGTACGGTGGAATGCCAGATATTTATGTGCCTAGCATTTACTGGCAATATACGGGCAGACGCGTCCTGACAATGGAGTGGATTACCGGGACAAAATTAACCAATCTCGAAGCAGTAGCCGCTCAGGGACTCGATGCTACTTACCTAGTAGAAGTCGGCGTGCAATGTTCGCTCCGACAGTTGCTCGAACATGGCTTCTTTCATGCCGATCCCCATCCTGGTAATTTACTCGCTACCCCCGATGGTAAATTAGCTTACTTGGATTTTGGGATGATGAGCCAAGTCAAACCATATCAACGGTATGGTTTAGTAGAAGCGATCGTGCATCTAGTCAACCGCGATTTTGATGGATTAGGGCGAGATTTTGTCAAGCTAGAATTTTTAACTCCAGATACAGATTTAACGCCGATTATTCCAGCTATATCTTATGTGTTTAACAGCTCATTAGGTGCGGTGGGGACGAATATCGCCGACATGGATTTCAAGAGCGTTACCGACCAACTATCGGGGGTAATGTATGAATTTCCCTTCCAAGTGCCAGCTTACTACGCCTTGATCTTGCGATCGCTAGCCACTCTCGAAGGAATCGCGATTTCTGTCGATCCTGAATTTAAAGTCCTCGCAAAAGCATATCCCTACGTCGCTAAACGCTTACTCACAGATCCTGCCCCCGATTTACGAAACTCGCTCAAAGAACTATTATTTAAAGATGGTTCCTTCCGGTGGAATCGCCTAGAAAATCTCCTCAATAATGCCCGGAGTAGCGATGAATACGATCTCAATCAAGTCATCGACCAAACCTTAGATTTCATTCTCTCCGATCGCGGTACCTTCATTCGCGACTATCTTGCAGATGAAATCGTCCGAGGCTTGGATAATTTTGGTAGCAATACTCTCCAAAATGTCACCCATGCAATTCAGAAAGGGATTGGGATGAAGGTGCCAGCGACCGTCAACAACACCCAACAGTTATCAGAAGGGCTAGGAAACATCCAACGGATTTGGAGCATCTTACAGCAGACTAAAGGCTTCGATCCGGCGATCGTTTTACCCCGGATTCCGCAAATTTTGCTCAAATCCGAAACCCAATCCTTCGGTCAAAAAATCGCCAGTGGCTTAACCCAACGGATGGCAGCCCGCTTGATTCGCGAGGTACTATTGCAAGATGTACCCGCCGAAGTTGTCGTCAACGAGCGCCAACTGGCTCTCCCTACTCGCGCCAGACGCTAATCGAGGGCATAGCACGAACCGTCTCGGGTACCCTACAGGTCAATTGTGTCAGGGTACCCAGTGATTATCGCCGTAATCTCGCTCGCCTAAAATCCGGGCGGCGATCTCTTCTTTCCGCCCCGATTTATTTAGATTTGCCAATCGCCAGCAGGTTTGTCTGGGAACCTAAATGCTCGATCGAGACGATAATATACTCGCGAAGCGATGAGCTTCGATGCTAAAATTGTTGACTCCATAGCAAAACAACCGTGAGATTAGTTGCGATCGATTTTGAGACTGCCAATCGCGATCCGAATAGTGCCTGCGCCTTGGGCATAGTTCAGATCGAGAACCAAACCATCATCCACGAAGAAATCTTCCTGATTCGTCCTCCATCATATCGCTTTGAATTTACTAATATTCATGGCATCATGTGGTCTGATGTCGCTCAGGCTCCCACCTTCAAGCAAGTCTGGACGCAGATTTCCACTAGAATCGAACGTGCTGATGCTTTAGTCGCCCACAATGCTAGTTTCGATCGTCGAGTACTCTATGCCTGTTGTGACTTATACAATATTCCGCAACCCAAACAAAAATTCATCTGTACCGTCGCTCTCGCTCGCGAACGCTGGAACCTCTATCCCACCAAACTCCCCGATGTGTGTAGATATCTAAACATCGAATTAAACCATCATCAAGCGCTCTCTGATGCGCGTGCTTGCGCTGAGATTGTCATCGCGGCGGCGGCATAGGAGCGGCGAGTATAATTAATAGATCGATTAAATATAATTGCATAAATTTTACCGAGAAGTGCGATCGATAAATCTTGAGGACGAGAAATAGTGCCGCCATCGGGATGCACAAAAGTAGTTATCATCGGATAATAGAGAATAGATCCGATCGGCTGCAAAATACTATGACTGCACTTCTACCCACTGTTAAATCACCGAGTCCGATTCAGCTCTGGCAGTGGATTACCGCACCGATCGATTATTTGGATAATTCCGAGCGAGAGTATGGTGATATCTTTCAGGTTCGGATGTCTGGCGTCTTTGATAATTGCGTATTTCTGAGCGAGCCGAAAGCAATTCAACAGGTACTAACTGGCGATGCCAAACAATTTGCCGCACCGGGTTCGATCAATCAAATCTTAACGCCTTTTTTAGGCGATCGCGGAGTAATCTTATTAGATGGGGGCGAACATCGGCAACGCCGACAGTTATTAATGCCTCAATTTCATGGCGACAAAATTCGGGCTTATACAGAGCTAATTTGCAAATTGACCCGGGATTTGGTGGCAGGCTGGCAGGTTGGGGAAACCATCAATCTCCGCGAACAAATGCAATCAATTTCGCTCTCAGTTATTTTGCAGACTGTATTCGGACTCTACGAAGGCGAACGGTACGATCTGATTCGCGAGAAGTTAATCGAAGTCATCTCCTTAATCGAATCCCCCATCAAGTCTAGCTTCTTATTTATCCCCGCACTACAGCAAGATTTAGGTGCCTGGAGTCCTTGGGGTCGATTTTTACGCGATCGGGAAATACTCGATCGATTAATCTATGCCGAAATTGCCGACAGGCGACATAATTATCAACCAGATCGATCGGACATTCTGAATCTATTAATCGGCTCCACCGATGCCCAAGGCAACGGCATGAGCGATGTTGAGCTGCATGATGAACTGATGACGCTGTTATTTGCCGGACATGAAACTACGGCAACTGCCTTAGCCTGGGCGATTTATTGGATTAATTATCTACCCGAAGTTAAAGCAAAATTAATAGCAGAAATCGCCACATTAGGTACAGAACGTGACTCGGTAACGATTAGCCGCCTACCTTATTTAAATGCAGTTTGTGCGGAAACATTACGAATATATCCAGTCGGCATGTTGACATTTCCCCGAATAACTCGGGAGCCAGTCTCATTACAAGGCTACGATATCCCCGCCGATACGGTAGTTGTCGGCTGCATCTATCTCACTCACCATCGCGAAGATATCTATCCCGAACCAGATCTATTTAAACCAGAACGCTTTCTAGAACGTCAATTTTCACCTTATGAATATCTCCCCTTCGGTGGTGGTAGCCGTCGGTGTATTGGGATGGCATTAGCTCAGCTAGAAATGAAACTAGTCATCGTCGAAATCCTGTCTGGCTGTAAACTAGAACTGGCGAGTAAGTCACCCGCAATTCCCGCACGGCGCGGCGTCACATTAGGGCCAAAAGGTGGTATCGAAGTTAATGTAGTTGCTAAAAATAAAGCTGTATAATTTTGGTGTGAAAAAGCGATCGTTCATTGACGATCGCTTTCTTATTAAAATATGCTTGCGGATTTAGAGACAAATAATCGCCCTAATTGCCACTAGTCTGTTGCCATTGAGAAAGTAAGTCGCTTGCTGCTTGAGCATCTTGGGGATTACCTTGTCTCTGAGCGAATTTAACGGCTTGCTGCATATCGGCAATCCCACCAGCTAGATCTTTTAAGTAGGTATACTTGAGCACCCCGCGATTGTAGTAGGCATTAGCATTTCTAGGCTTGAGTTGAATGGCGCGATTGTAGTCAGCTAATGCGCCCTGGTAATCTTGGAGATTGGTGGTTTTGAGATTACCGCGATTGGTGTAAGCGGCATCATAACTTGGCTTGAGTTGAATGGCACGGCTATAATCAGCTAGTGCGCCAGGGTAATCTTGGAGGTTGGTTGCTTTGATTAACCCGCGATTGTAGTAGGCGTTAGCACTTTTAGGGTTATTTTTAATTACCCGATTGTAGTCGGCTACCGCGCCCTGATAGTCGCCGCGCTGATATTTCTGCGCTGCTGAGGAGAAGCGATCTCCAGTACCTTGTCTATTATAAATTCTGGCGATCGAGATCGCGCCTAGATTTGGCGTGTGAGCCATCTCCAGCGAATTTTTAGCAACTGCAATAGTCTCACAGGTAATAGTAGCTGCACAGCCGACTAGTCCCGCCCACAGTAAGATTTTAGATGACATAAAAGTGTATTAGTTTGGGATGGTATTAATACTAATCGGGATTGTCACATGAGACAATGTACGATCGGTCGCCATTTATACCGTTCGGGCGAACGTGTTAGCAAGTTTTCCCCATTGGTGAAGATCGATAAATCATCGGGATGGCATACCTTGAAGTGTCGATAGATTGCCAGACAAGCATGGTTGAGTCAACATCCACAATCGCCAAGATCCGATCTAAATCGAAATGAGTAATTACACTCCAGATGGTGTGGACGCGATCGATTATAATTTCTGTGAATAGTGCAGCCTGTAGGTTAGCGGCTACCTTATTTATCCGCTCGTCAGATCCTCCCACCGTCCTCCCCAGCAGTGTCTAGCAAACAACATCTCTTCAAACAGTGGTTGGCGACTGGCTCAGTCGCCTTTGTGGCGAGCTGTGGCTGTAGTTTACCCTTTACGCAGAATCTCGCGCAGTCGGCACTCATCGGTTTCGCCGCGCTCCCTGGAGTTGCCGCCAGCACGCTCTTGCGCTTGCGCCAACGCCAACAGCAGTTACATCGCCAATTAGATCGCGGCAAATTGCGGCTGCATCATTTGTACCACCAAGGAGCGCTACTCGACAAACAATTGCAACTTAGGGATAGAGATCGCCAAGATATCGAGCGGCGAGTAGCACAACTACAGAGTTTAGCAGCTAGTTTGACCGAGCGGATCGATCGCGATCGCCAGCAACACCCGCCACTAGAGCAACAGCTAGCCGCACTCACCCACTACTGTCAGGAACAACAGACTTTAGCGACAAATATCGATCGCAAAATTCAGGACAAACAAGCCCGCCGACTCGAAATCGATACTAATGTCGATCGTCTCAAACTAGAACTTTCTCAACTACAAGCAGCAAAATTACAGACGATTGATGAGATCGATCGATCTAAAATATTTCTCCAAAATATCCAAGCTGAAATCGCCAGATGTGCGACAACCAAGCAAGAATTAACAATAGCAATTCAGCAGATACAGGCACAGCAGGAAATAGTAAACAGTGACTTAAATCGCTCGACCGATCGGCAACATCACCTCATCGACGAGCTAAATTCTACAATTACTAGCAGCCAGCAGACGCACCAAAATCTGATATTAGAAATAGAGAGTCTAGCCCAGCTCGTCGCCCAAAGATCGACAGAACTAGCAGAGCGAGAACAGCAGTTAGCATCAGCACAACAACACCTCAGCGATACCGAATCAGCCTTAACACTCAAACAAACAAAATTAGCTGAATTAGCAGCAGAAATATCAGCTCGAAATCGTGACATCGAATCATCACCAGACTATCTCGCACTTTCAATACAACAACGCGAATTAAAAATTGCTCAATTAGAATTGAGTAGTAGAGCAGCTAAGCTAGATAACTTAGAATTAAAATTTCAGGCTAAATTTCAAGAATTAGAAGAAGTAGAGTTAGAGAAGATCCTCCAAATCTTCGAGCCAAAACCACCAGCAATCGATCGCAATATCGACTCGATTGCGATACCAGAAACATGGCACGATCGCTTCATCGATAATCCCCATCTTTCAATTTTACAACATATCGAAAAACATGGGACAATTACTGAAGCCGAAGCTAGTGCTAAACTCGGTAACGCTCGATCGGTCAGACAATTTGCCAATAAATTAGAAGAATACTCCCAAGATCTGCCCTTTTCAATCAGAGTAGAATCCTCACCCAAAGGTAATCGCTACCTCAAAGAAACTCAGAACTAACAGTATCTCCATATCTGTCCGAATACTGCATTTTCCCCTTAAATATGCTACAATCGCCATCGAATCGGTTCAAAAGATGATAAAGGTAGTAAGCGATGCTTCTGGTAACTACAAGTAATCATTACATTCCCAACCACTAGATCGTGAAAACTAAAATTTTTGCCTCATTATTACTTGCCACCTTAACTTGTAGTGGGTTTAGCACCGCTTATCTCATCCCCGCTGTTGCAAAAACACCAGCAGCCACTACAGCCAATCGCGTCTATGCCAAAGCAAATCCCGCCGTGGTGATGATTCGCGGTAATAAGGGCTGGGGAAGTGGCTTTATCATCAGTCCTGACGGCTATGTGATTACCAACGCCCATGTAGTCAAAGGGCAACCCGCCGTGGTGACATTATTGATGGCGGACGGGAAAACAGAAATACCTGCCGATCTAGTAGGATTTGGCAAAGATGGGCTAGATCTGGCATTACTCAAAATCAATCGTCGGGGTCGAAAATTTCCAACAGTTGCCCCTGCCAAAACTGCGGCGAGAGTTGGGGACAATGCCTATGCGATCGGTACGCCGTTAGACGAGGCGTTCCAAAATACATTTACCACTGGAATTGTTAGTGCCCTCCGTGACGGTGGTAAGTACATCCAACACAGTGCCCCCATCAATCCAGGTAATTCTGGTGGGCCATTATTAAACGACAGCGGTGAAGTAATCGGGGTGAATACAGGCGGATTTGGTAGAGCTACAGGCAATGTCGGACTCAACTATGCGATCGGTGTCAATTTACTCCGTCAATTTGTCATCGATGCCCGCCAGGGTAAAAGTTCGCCTGTAGCGACGATCCGTGATTGAACTCATGGGGGAACCGTATCCGTACCGATCGCCAAAGGCAAATAAATTTCGATCTCGTGGTGCATATTTTACCAAAAACTACCCAATCTCAGTTCATGTCAACTGTTAAATCTAGCTGCTCACCGACAATTAATTAGTAATTCTCATGAAACTAGATCAACCCAAATCATTCGCGATTTTCAAAACTGCATTGCTATCTAGCCTCATCACGATCGCTGGATCGTTAGCAACTCAGGTAAGGGCAGAAAATACACATCCGCAGATCGTCGCCCAAGCATCGCCGACAGTCCAGTTTTATTGTGGTAAAGCCGCAGATCCCAGCAGTAGAAGCAACCTTCCGGCTACACTTGCCAGAGTTTCTGGATCTAGGGAAGAACCCGTACTAATTATCTGGAAAAGTGAGGCATTTAAAACCACACCCCAACAACGGTGCGAAACAGTTTCACCCAAATTTCAAACAGCACTGCAACAGGGTCGCAACTATATTACTGCGGGGGTCGATCGCAAAAGTGGTATGGGGATAATCTGTGCGATGGCTGATGCCGAACAACCTTGCGATCGCCGGAATATGTTATTTACGCTCAAATCTTATCAAGATGCTGGTAATACGATCGAACAACTCTCTAGCGTACTAAGGGGAACGGCAAGTTCACCAATATATGAAAGTGGTAGTACTCCAGTCGTCGATCTCCGCGATTTTGCGCTATTGCGAAAAAATTAGTTCGATCTGTAGGTTGGGTTGAAGAATGAAACCCAACCTACAGATCTAATATTCGGATCGAGTCAATGAACATCCATGATTATCTCCGCACCTACATCGTCAGCAGACAGATAAAAATTTTTCCACGATCTAAAATCCTCTGAATACCATCCTTCATCCCCATCATCCCCTCCAGGAAATAGCATTTCTGGTTCGATTTGTCGTAATACACTAGCTCCTTTTTTTACTGCTTCACGAGTTGCCAGTCCAAATGACTCTTCATGTTCGCCAAGATAGGTATCTCCATACAAGAGATCGTCCACTATAACAGCAGCATCCTCAAAATTTCGTCTTGATAGTTCCTCCAATAACCTATCTCGAACTACGTCAAATGATTTTTCTAGTGAGCCTGTGATATCTACAATCTTTGGATAATCTCGACGGGTAATGCGTATTGCTTCACGAAAATCTGCTACTAAGAGAGATGTTTCTAATTCGGTTCCACAAAACACATCAGGATGACCCTCGAAAGCATTTTCCATAGATCCATCGAATGATTCAGGATCGTCTTCAAACAAATTGAAAAGATGACCAGAATCAAAAAGCATGATTGACAAAATTACAAAAGCTATATCAGATTGAAGACGAGCGTAAAAACTACTTTCAGGTGGAATTGCTTGATAAGCCAATGTAACGCCCATAGATCGGATTGGGTGGACGATACCCACCAGCTAGGTTGCGAATAAAATTAATTATAATCCTTTCAATAACTGGTGATGACCCTCCGTTGGGGATGCTACGCATAAGTATCGATCTATAATCGTCACACGATCCAAATTTACGATCAATAACCCCCGATGACTAATATCAGCCAGCGCGACATCGAGCATATATTTGAAAGATTGCGATCGGGTGTAGTGCCAGAGCGGGGACTAGAAGCATTTGCCGTGGGGATCGATCGAGCTAGAGGTGAAATTGGGAGACAATTAGACTTAGCTGGAAATAACGAGGGAGTGTTCAAATTCCTGCGGGGTGGCTATGGGTGTGGTAAAACCTTCATGGCACGGTTGGCACTGCTCGATGCTCAGGCTCAGGGGTTTGCGACGAGCTTTGTGGTGGTATCGGATAACGATTTGCACTTCCATCGGTTTGATGATGTCTATCGGAAAGTCGTGCAAGAATTGGCAACCGATCGCTGCGATCGCGGGGCGTTGGGGTTTATACTCGATCGATGGATCGCACGGATGGAAGATGCCGCGATCGATGGTGGTGCAAATCCTGATGCTGAAGATTTCGATACTCAGGTACAGCAGCGGATCGAATCAGATCTCGCCTCCCTCACGGGTGGGAAAGCACCCGAAGACATGACGCGGGTATTGCGATCGATCTTTGCCCTCAAACAGCAGAATAAATTCCCCGAAGCCAGCGCGCTCCTCTCCTGGCTATCGGGTAGTGAAAACGTCGCCGCATCCTCAAAGCGGATCGCCGGGATTAAGGGCGATATTGGCTCCAAAGAGGCGATGGACTATCTTCAGGGCATTTTAGCCATTACTAAAGCTTCGGGCTATAAGGGCTTAGTAATCGTCATCGACGAAGCCGAAACGATGTTGCGGATGAAAACCGATATCCGCGCCAAATCTCTCAATGGAATTAGGCAAATTTGTGACGCAGCCGATCGCTATCCAGGGTTATTCTGGATCTTTACAGGTACGCCCGAATTTTTTGATACCAATCGCGGGGTAGCGGGTTTATCGCCCTTACAC
>NZ_JANMZA010000154.1:0-3036 GCF_031382685.1 Chamaesiphon sp. OTE_8_metabat_110
AATAGCTATCGCGGTTTAGTCAAAATGAATCCGACAGCTAAAGGGGCGAGAAATTATTCCCAATGTGACTCGATGCTGATTGGCGACAGAGCGCAAGCGAATACTTTCCCCTATATCCAAGTTCAGAATCAAACCGCCAAAGTCGAACACGAAGCATCGACTTCTAAGATTGGTGAGGATCAGTTATTCTTCTTCGCTCAACGGGGGATTTCCCAAGAGGATGCGATTTCGATGATGATTAGTGGTTTCTGTAAGGATGTCTTTAATCAGTTGCCGATGGAATTTGCCGTTGAAGCCGATCGGTTGTTAAGCCTGAAGTTGGAAGGTACTGTTGGTTAATTTAGAAGTGCCTACGATTGAAATCGTGGCTGGTGTTGCAAAGTCCGCCTACGCGGACTAACTCATTAGATGGAAATTGGAAGTTTTTTATATAATGAAAAACACGATTGCTATCGATAGATAATTGAATTCGATCTAACTCTCAATGTGGGCAATACTTACCCTACAAAAGATATCGGGTTGATTAAAGTATGAGACAACAACTAAGTATCGAAGAAATCACAAACCGATATTCAGCAGAAGAAAGGAATTTTTCACGAACAGATCTATCGAAACTGCGCTTCGTAGATTGCAACTTTAAAAACGCCAATTTTGAGGATGTTGATTTTACTGGCTCGTGGTTTGAAAGATGTAATTTTGACAACGCTAGTTTTGTTAAGGCTAGCCTTAACAAAACTAGTCTCAATACAACAAGCTTTAAACAATGCAACATGAAACATGTTGATGCAGTTGGCTGTCATATTCAATTTTGTGATTTTAGTAACTCTAATTTGCAATGTGGCAAATTCATGGTGTCTTGGATTTCCGAGAATAAGTTTGAAAAAGCAGATTTGACAAATGCAGATTTTAGCTTTGTTTGCGCGCTAGATGATGCTTTATATACGAAAGGTAAATGTATGAGTACAGTAATGCCTAATCTGAAAATCAGGGATGATATATCAAGCGAGAAGATAGACGTACAAAATTTCACGTCAATAATTAAATTTAGAGACGTTGATTTTGATGAGACGGAAATAATTAGCAAGTGTAAAGATAATTATAAGCTCTTCGTAAAAGATGAAGATATGTGCAAATACTTGTTAGAGGAAAATTATGTCTCTCTAGGAAAAGTTGTATCAACGCTGTTACACTGTCATGAATTAGAACTGTGGAATACTTCTAGCACAAATTTAGAGCGATTACAGCAGTTAAACAAAAAAATAAAATCTAGAGCAGATAGTTAATAGCAAATAAAAGTTCAGTAAAAAGTAGGGTGGGCACTGCCCACCAATCATGAATGTCGATAGATAATTGAATTCGATCGAAAGCTAAATGTGGGCATTGCCCACCCTACAAAATTAACGCTTTAAAATGGTTGCGACACCTGTAAAAAATCTTACCTTAGAAAGCTTTCTGGCTCTCCCAGAAACTAAACCTGCCAGTGAGTATATTGATGGAAAGATAGTTCAAAAGCCGATGCCTCAAGGAAAACATAGTCTATTGAGGATGAAACTAATGACTTTCATTAATTCAATTTTAATGGAAGCAAAAATAGCGATCGCATTTCCAGAGCTAAGATGTACTTTTGGTGGAAGATCGATCGTTCCTGATGTAGTTGTCTTGAAGAAAGAAAATATCCCAAAAGATGATGATGGCGAAGTTGCTAATGTGGTGACAACTGCACCCAATTGGGTAATTGAAATCTTGTCTCCAGACCAAAGCACGACTAAAGTAATTAAGAATATTCTTCATTGTTTAGATAATGGTACTGAAGTAGGCTGGTTAATCGATCCTGCTGAGAAAATGATCTTAGTTTATCAACCCGATCGACAAGTGCAAGTAGTGGATATCCTCGAAGCTGAATTAATCGTACCTGAATTTGCTCGATCTGTTAAATTAACGGCTGGTGATGTCTTTGGCTGGCTGAGGTTGGAATAAAATCGAGATCAAGATATATTTATTCAGTGATATGATAAGAAACTAGTTGCTATCGATCGAACATTATTAAAGCTCAATTAAACAAATCTAAATTATGATTAATCCTAATAGTCCAGTTATCCTCTCGATCGAGAACCTGACGGCAAACGTCGATGATACCCAGATCTTAAATGGCGTAAGTCTCGAAATCAAAGCTGGTGAGATTCACGCCATTATGGGGCCGAATGGTTCGGGCAAAAGTACATTATCTAAGGTGTTAGCCGGACATCCAGCCTATACGGTTACTGGTGGAACGGTTACTTATAAAGGAGAAAACTTATTTGACTTAGAACCTCAAGATCGGGCACGTTCGGGTGTATTTCTGGCTTTCCAATATCCACTTGAAATCCCTGGTGTAAGTAACTTAGACTTCCTTCGCGTGGCTTATAACTCTCGTCAGAAGCATCGAGGATTGGAGGAATTAGATGTATTTGATTTTGACGACTTGATTCAGGACAAATTAGAGATTGTCAAAATGAATCCTGCTTTCCTCAGTCGCAGTGTGAATGAGGGTTTCTCTGGCGGGGAGAAGAAGCGGAATGAAATCCTGCAAATGGCAATCCTCGAACCCAGTCTGGCGATTCTCGATGAAACCGATTCTGGATTGGATATCGACGCGCTCAAAATCGTTGCTAATGGTGTAAATCAATTGTCGAATCAGGATAACTCGATGCTGGTGATTACCCACTATCAACGTTTGCTCGACTATATTATTCCTGATTTCGTGCATGTGATGGCAAACGGACAAATTCTCACCAGTGGGTGGAAGGAACTCTCGCTGGAACTGGAAGCAAAAGGTTATGACTGTGTGACAGAAGCTCAACCAGTAGGCTAAGTAAATCGCTCAATTATTGCTCGATTTGCTGCGTAGATCTCACCCACCCCGCCCTATAGGCACCCCTGTCTTGAAAAGGTGCTGTTTCCCCAAGTGAAGCACTTTTCGCTCCAAGGAGGGGATTTTCACTAGATAGATATTTAAAGTTATATGACAATGACGGCAACTCTTACCCAGCTCATACC
>NZ_JANMZA010000181.1:0-3431 GCF_031382685.1 Chamaesiphon sp. OTE_8_metabat_110
TTAGCTTCTTTGCTTTCACCGATCAAGCCAGTTTTGACAACTGCGGGATCGTAGATTAGTTGTCCTTGGAAGTGAGCGTCCAAACACCGCAGAGCAGCGGCGGAGATCACACCTTCAGGAGCCGCACCGATACCCATCAGCGCGTGAATGTTGGTACCAGCAAAACCGCAGTTGATCGCTGCACCGACATCACCATCACTAATTAGTGCCACCCGCGCACCAGCGTTACGAATTTCGGCAATCAGATCGTTGTGACGTTCGCGTTTCATGACGACGACAACTAATTCTTCGATCGGCAGATCGAGACACTGGGACAAGATTTTGAGGTTTTCGGTAGCAGACTTGTTGATATCTACTTTCCCTTTGGCGGCTGGGGGTGCTGCGAGTTTCTTCATGTAGAAGTCCGGCGCGGCAAACAAACCACCTTTTTCGGAGATCGCTAATACAGCCATCGAACCGGGTTGTCCGTACGCACACAAGTTAGTACCTTCACAAGGATCGACGGCGATATCGATTTCGATCAGTTCGTCGATACTGCACAATTCAGCAGCATTAGGCTGAGAACAAATCCCTACTTCTTCACCGATGTAGAGCATGGGCGCGTCATCGCGTTCGCCTTCCCCAATGACGATCCGTCCGCGCATGTGAATTTTATTCATCCGTTCGCGCATCGCTTCGACTGCAACACGATCGGCTTCATTCTTGTCGCCCTTACCCATCAAGCGTGCTGACGCGATCGCCGCTTGCTCTACTACTTCAATAATTTCTAAACCTAAACTATTTTCCACTGCTATTTGCTCCTAAAAAGCTCTATTTATAGGGATTTGAGTCGTCTACAAGTCTACCAGAGCGTGGGGACGCGTGGGCACATATCAGACTTTTGTCGCTTTGGCGACGCGGCAGGGGATCGCTGAATATTCACAGTAGATCGGAGTAAAATCTCTATATCTACCAACTACCGAATAGATGCTCATTAGCGATCTTGGCGAACGTGGATTACTAAAGTTAATCTCTCCTTATTGTCGCCCCCAGACGATCGGGGACGACGGGGCGATTGTCCATCCACCAGCAGGTTGTGAGCTAATAGTCACGACGGATGTATTGGTCGATGGAGTACATTTTAGCGATCGGACGACGACAGCATTTGATGTCGGCTGGCGATCGGTGGCAGCGAATTTATCAGATCTGGCGGCAATGGGTGCCACACCCTTGGGAATTACCGTCGGGTTAAGTTTGCCCCCGACGTTACCTGTCGTCTGGTTGGAGCAGCTTTACGTGGGGATGCAGGCTTGTTTGGCGCAATATGGAACGGGAATAATTGGCGGCGATTTGACCCGATCGAGTGTAGCGACTGTGGCGATTACCGCATTAGGTAGTGCCCCGAGCCAAAATATCGTCGCCCGATCGACTGCTCAAGTTGGCGATGCGATCGTGGTGACGGGTTATCATGGAGACGCTGCTGCCGGATTGCAATTGCTGCTCAATCCCGAGTTAGGTGTCGATCGATCCAATTTCCAACAGCATCGAGACAGGCTAATTACCGCTCACCAGCGACCCCAGCCGAGGCTAGATGTATTGCCACTGCTGCAAGGGTTGCGAGCTAATAGCGATCGAGCATTGGTGGTAACGGGGATGGATAGTAGCGATGGTTTAGCAGATGCGATCTTCCAAATTTGCGAAGCCAGTGGCGTGGGTGCTAGATTGACGCGATCGACTATTCCGATCTCACCATCCTTATCCCAACTTTTTCCAGATCCGGCTCTAGCATCCGCTCTATACGGTGGAGAAGACTTTGAACTAGTATTAACTATGCCCGAGGCGATCGCGCGTCAATTGGTCGATTTACTAGGCGGTGGGGCGGCAATTATCGGTACGATCGTCCAGCATTCCAATATTTTAATTATCGACGATCGCGGGGATGAGGCACCGATCGATCTAGGAGAGATGTTTGCCAGCGAACCGCGCAAAACTGGATTTCAGCACTTTTAGTAGTGGATGTGCTGTGCCAGACGGGAGTATCGATCGTTCCATGTGTTGACTCAGGGAAGGGACGATCTCGATCGCTGTACACTCAAAGCGATCCGAACTATGCTAAACACGTACAGAAAAACCCCGCTCATTTAACTGTTTTTCCACCTCCCCACCCTATGCACTTCTACCACTCCGATTCCCAGCTAACGCTATTAGCCGAGCAAGCTCTAGCGGACACTCATGCCAAATTCTCCGATCTCCAGCCAGAACAGATTGCGTTGACATGGCTGGTTTACGATCGACCGATCCCGGTGAATACTGGTGGTGCGATTACCGCCGATGAACTGTGGACGTATCCCGTGCGGGGCTTTAATTATCGGGGTGGCGAGCGCATTTATCCAGCCAGTATCGCCAAATTATTTTATTTACTGGCGATGCACGAGTGGCTAGAGCAAGGGATGGCAACGGCTTCTGGCGAACTCGATCGCGCCTTGCGCGATATGATAATCGACTCTAGCAATGATGCCACTAGCCTAGTCGTCGATACCCTTACTGGTACAACTAGTGGCCCCGAACTGTCTGCGGGGCCATTTGAAACCTGGAAAGCTCAACGCAATCTGATCAACCGCTATTATCAATCCCTGGGCTGGTTGGAATTAGACCCGATCAATGTCAATCAAAAGACCTGGAGCGATGGCCCCTACGGGCGGGAACGCTTGTTTGTCGGCGAAATGCGCGAAAATCGAAATATGGTCACGACCGATGCTGTAGCCCGGTTATTGCATAGTATCGTCGGTGGTGCTGCCGTCAGCGGCGATCGATCGAGTCAAATGATGCAACTACTCCACCGCGATCTCAACTTAGCAGGAGTTACCCCCGATTCGGGCGAGGAGAACCAGGTAAATGGCTTTCTAGGCGGGGGTTTACCATCTGAGAGTCAAATGTGGTCGAAAGCTGGCTGGACATCCCAGGTGCGCCATGATGCGGCTTATATCGAACTAGTCGATCGACAGCCTTATTTATTAATTGTGTTTACGGAAGGGACGGCAAACAGCCAAAATCGCCAGATTCTGCCCTTTATTGCCGATCGATTTGTCATGGCAATGGCGCAGATCCAAGCTGACTAAATTATTCGATCTGTAGAGGTAGAGGTAATCCCTCAATTCCCCCTACCTCGTGGCATACTTTTAGATCTACCGATCGATCCCTATTTACCATCATGTCTTCTGTCGCCGTCACCACCTTTAGCTTTGAAACAGTTAGTCTCGATCGCAATGGTGAAATAATCGATCGACAACCCAGATCGGCACAATGTCTGACAGAAAGCTTGGGTGACGATATCGATCTAGATCTAGTTTTAATTCCTAGTGGTACATTCATGATGGGGGACGATCGACATCATCAAGACGAGCAACCGATCCATCAAGTTACAGTACCGTCATTTTATATCGGTAAATACC
>NZ_JANMZA010000191.1:0-12734 GCF_031382685.1 Chamaesiphon sp. OTE_8_metabat_110
AATCCTTTTCCTGAGCCAATAGTGTAGGGGATGTATAGTAATCTGACTCAGATGAAGAATTTGAATTATTTATTACTAGAGAGGGGGGACACTTTTCATCTGTAGTAAGTGTAGATTCCTCCTCTTTGGGTTCGGAATCGGCTTCAAACTCCCAAGCTTCCCGCAGCCGTAACCCCTTGATGACTTTCCCCGCACTAGTCCTCTTATGCTCGATCGAGTGCTTTAGGCTGTCGTTGCAAAGCTCGATTAGCGACGGGGTGAAGTTGTTGATACTCTTAGGTTTCAAGCCTGAATCTTCACAAAATACCCCGTAGGCTTTGTAAAGATCGCCACATTTAGCGGAGCCGTTGGGGTCGATGATTAGTTTCTCATCGTAGAACGCCGCGATCGAGTCCTCACGGATCGTCATCTGCCAATTAAGATCTTTGACGGCTTGAACATTACCCGCGCCCTTGATGGTAGTTTCGACCCAATCATCAGGGATTGATAACAGATAGGTAGTAAAAGCCGTTAAATCGGCTTCAAATTCTGGGATGAGATCGCGGCTTTCAGTTGGTCGGAATAGACAGGGGAAATCGACCTTACGCCGCTTGATGGCGTAATTAGAATCGCCGACAAACGTAGGATTATTTGCCGCTACTACTACAATTCCTTTGAAGATGAAGTTATTAGCATCCTTTCCCTTTCGTTCGTAGCGGATCGGATCGCCTCCCGTAGCCGATTTGAATACGCTCAAACCTCCGACCCGCTTGTCTTCATCGTTCATCCGAACCAGCCGCTTACCCTTCAGATTTGCCGCCTCGAATCGGTTTTCATTCAAGTCCTTAATCGATGTCGAGTGGGTGTTTTCTTTGCCTACTAACATCTCTAACAGGCTAGAAAATACTCCTTTCCCATTGCCACCACTGCCAAACAAGTAGAGAAATTTTTGTAAATCGGAGCGTCCAACCAGTACCGCATTACAGAAGGCGATTGCGATGTCTTTTAATTGCCGATTCTTATTTGTTAATTCATCAAGAAACCCGTCGATCTTTCCCCAGCTAGCCGCGATCGCCGAATAAGGGCGAGGTAGTTGCCAAGTAAAGCCGTAATCTGGGGAGTGGTCTAGGAGTTGCCCTGTTTTAAGCTCTAGCACTCCATTGGCAAAGGGCATGTAAAGCAGGTTAGAGGCTTCCGTCCAACCCTCATGTAAAATCTCTCCGATGGCGAATTCAATGACATTGCGGACGTAGCTAGGGGAGAAATTAGGGATGGTTTCCTCTAAATATTTCCGCACCTCACAGAAAACATATTCGTTAGAGCAAACTACCCACTTTCCTTTCCCGTCATACCGCCAGTACTGTTTGACGCTGGCATCGAAGCGGATGACATTTTTGAACAAATCCTTAAACACTTTCTTGGACATTTCCAAGGCTGAGGGGGTTTTATCCTTTTTCTCGCCCTCCTCTTGAATTTTGGGGGTGATGTCCTGTGCGGACTCGATCGCCTTGTCTAGGGCAGTTCGACCCGCTCCGAAAATGAAATCATCCAACCCCTTATATTTCTCTTCCCACTTAATCGATCGAGTCTCACAGCCCACTTCCGCAAATAACCGCGCTAACTTCTTCCGCGCCTCATTAACTCGTTTCGGATTGGCATCTCGATCGAATGCGATGCAAATAGTCCGTTCGCCTGTTGCCAGAGTTTGAAGGTCGGGAATTAAGGCTAAACAACGGTCTGAGCCGTCATCGTTACTAGACGATGATTTATACCCACAATCGATACCAGGAAGGCTGACGACTGCATATCCAGCCGCTAAACCTGCGTAAGCCTTCTTCTCGCCTTCGGTGATAATCACGGGTATCTCTGGATGATCTAGAATCCATTCCCAGAAATCACTACCAGTCTTCTCGACCGCATACCGAGCCGCAATAGCCGCCCAAATCGCTTCGGTAACGTTGGGGCAATAGGCGCGGGGAGATTCACCTTCAGCCCCTAGATATTTTTTGAACTTCCCTGGTTTCTTCCAATCTGCTGGGGGATTTTCGGGCTTGAATCGGAAATACTCTATTTGGGCGCGATCGGCTAGACCATAGAACGGGGTGATGTGCCAACCGCCGATCATTTTCTTGACGCGATCGAGCGTGGAATTATTAATTCGACCGTTAGCCAGTCGATTAACGCCCCAATTTAATTTGTCTAGGATGAAGAGGATATCATCGTTCTCGATCTCCTCTCCGCCGCGATACTTGCTCGTCCAACTCAGATCGACTCGTCCGACATTGAGGCTAAGTAGATCGGGATCGTGTTGCGCGAATTCTTGAATACTGTCTAATCCCGTGAGGATGTCATTCATGGTGGATGCTGATGTTTGTAGGGTTTACAGAGCATCTAAAAGGGTGATAAAATCGAACATATTAAGAAGAGATTTATTCGACTTTGCACCCCCTTGGATGCTCATTTCCCCCCTTCAGGATTCAGGGCCTGAAGGGGGGAACTTTTTTATGCTGCTTGGGGCAGTGTGGACACGAATTCTTCTACTAGAGCGCGATGGTTGGGACAATCCGCACCATTGAGCAAGTAGCTCTGTAGAAGCGTCCAGTTCCATTGAATCAGCCCGCCTTGCTCGATTTGGAGCCAGTAGACACCCTTGGGAAGTTTGGCTCGGAGTTGGGCGGATTGCCAGCGGGTTAGCTCATATTTTTCACGCACGATCGAGCGTTCGGTCATAAACTTAAATTTGTCGGGAGGTTGTAGCTTCTTAGGCATAGGGGATAATGAGGGTAAGTTTATTGGTGTCGAGCGACATCCTTTCGGGGTGTTGCTCGTTTTTGTTTGGTTGGATGCGGTAAGGCTGGCAAGGCATGTTTTTATTCTACATTAAAATATTCATTTCGGAAATATTGAGCGGCACAGAAGCAGTACACAAATGAATCTCTTGTACTCGCTTTTCTCAACTAAGAGTTAAAAATCACAAGTATGTATAAAGTAGTCGTAACCTTTAATCCATAACGTCACAAGTTGCATAAATCCTGAGTAATATCATAATATTGTCATTTGCGGTACTAGTATGGTGTCACTTTGTTATCAGTACAAAGTTGACGAAAATATCTATACTTGCGATTTTACATTGTATAATTCACTAACAAAATACCGTAAAATATCATTAAATACCCTCAAATATCACTAAATACCAGATATACTTCGTCTGACTGGGAGTGTATACCCGTGCATACCTGTGTATACCCGTGTGTATACCTGGAATCCTTTCTCAGAGCCAATAGTGTATAGCATGTATAGTAATCTCACTCAGTTAGAAAATTTGAGGTTTTATTAGAAAGAGAGGGGGGACACCTTTCACCTGTAGTAAGTAAAGACATCCCCGCCCCAGCTAGAAATCGACAAACAGACACTTTCGATCGATCGCGTGTAAATAGGTGTTCATTAGAACCTTTTTACTGTGCCCCGTCTGAGCGGCTAAGTCTGCCAAAATAGCCCCCTGAGCGGCTGCATGAGATACGCCAGTGTGGCGAAGATTGTACGGTTTGCGATACTCTACGCCGCAACTAGCTAGTAATGGTTTCCAGACTTTCGCCCGAAAATAATCATCGTCCAAATAACCGCCTTTGACGGCTGGAAAAACTAGATCGTCAGGCTTGGGGTCAGTCTGTTCGTGACGCGACCGCAGCATCTCTACCACAGTTTTAGTCACGATGACAGTCCGAGATTCCCCCGTCTTGGTAGTGTCCCTGTGGTGCCCACGGCTAACGCTGGCATCGAATAGTACGGTGTCAAAATTAGCCCCAACGTTCAGCCAGCGCAAAGCCGCCATCTCTCCAAATCTGCAAGCAGTATGAGCGACAAAAATGGCGGCATCTGTATAGTAAGAATGCTTGGGATGATTGCGGAACTCTTGGGCGATCGCTTTGAGTTCAGCGATCGTGAAGGGTTTAGGCTTTTTTGGGGCTGGCAGCTTAACCCGTTTGAGTCGATCTAATGAATTATTCCAAGGGTTAATGTCACTCAAGATATATAGATCTTCTTGCTGCGCCCAATCCCAAGCCGCCGCCAAGTCAAATAGATAAGCGCGGATCGTGCGCGTCGATGCTTGCTCCGACCACGCGGCGATGACATTGGCGGCGATATCCGGGGTAACTTTTCCCGCTGGCTTGTCCCCTAGAAATTGGGTGAGTTTGGAAGCAATCCCCTTAAATCGGACTCGCGAGCTGTGGGATAATTCCCGCCCTTCCATTCGGTGCGCTGCATACTTGGCGAATAGTTCGCTGGCAGTGAGATCGATATTCTGCTTCTTAGCCTTGCCCCGATCGGTGTAGGGCGTGGGATCGAAGTGTCCCGATAGAATATCCTTCTCGATCGATGCCATTAATGATTTGGCGTTCGACCACCCAATTGGGTTGTTATGGTTCTTCAGAGTCTTGTGATACTTCTTGCTGTCAACACGCCAGCGGATGATGAGGGACTTTCCTCGTTCTTCGATGTGCATAATTTTGTGGGGCGAAACGTGGGGCAACAGAATCACCAAACCCACCAAAACAGCACCATATTTTCAGGTATATAGACGCAAAAAATCGGCTGTTAGGATGTGTTTGATTCCTAAAAGCCTTACCAGTGCTTTCCTTTCCGACCAATGGACGAAACTGGACTCGAACCAGCGACCTCATCGATGTCAACGATGCGCTCTAACCAACTGAGCTATACGTCCTTGCAGTCATCATTTATAGCATAGATGACTCAAGGAAGTCAATACCATCTGGGTTGTCGAATCGGTGTTAAGGCAATTTCAATAGTCAATTGTCGGTCTCTGATGCTAAAATAATCCAATATCACCAAGGTTGGCCGATCGGTTTAGGCAGCGGACTCATAATCCGCGAGGAAACTCTAGACAGGTTCGATTCCTGTACCTTGGATTAAAGTAAATCGATTAATGTAGGCGTCAATGCAGTGACATTATCGATGACGATCGCTGCGCCCGATTGTAGCAAGCTGTGGCGGTAGCTAGCGATTTGTGAGGGATCGGCGAGGATGTGGGGTGGTAAGACGCCCACGCCAATAAATTTGCGGTTTTTTTGCTGGGTACGGGCATTGACAATGGTGTGCATATCGGCAACTGTATCGCCAACATAAACGATCGACTGGCTCCGGGCAAGTTCCTGGCTCGATTTCAATCGTGCTACTACCATCAATAGTCCGGTCGGATCTGGTTTACCTGGCGCGTCTTCCATTGCCACTAGAATAGGCGCAGCTAAGCCCAATCTGCGTTCTAAGATGTAAGTAGCAGATCCTTGAGTCGCACCGCTAAAGAAGCCCCAGGGGATCTGTGCGGCGGTTAATGAATCGAAGTAGTCAAGGCTAACTAACAGGGGTTCATCACAGATGTATCCATTCCAATCGATCGGATCGGTGCCGCGATATTTAGTTTGGAAATAGGCAACGATGTTGTCATAATCGAGGTTTAATCCGGAGCGAGTTTGTCCTTGACGCTCAAAATAGCGATAAATTAACTCCTGCGAACCTTCCCAGTCATTATTCCAGATGCCTTCACTTTTGAGCTTGTCGATGTCGATCGCGCTCGGACGGTATGCGCCATTGGTAAATTCGGCAACTGTGTCGGCTAAGGCGCGACGATAGGAATTGCCTACGTCTCGAATTACTCCATCGATATCAAACACTACGATCGCGCTCATGCTCTATCCTGCCACTAAATTAATTCAAAATTTACCATACTCTCAGCAGCAAGCTCACCAAGGTCGATCGTCGCTGCACTATTGAGGCTCGATTGGGTCTAATAAAATACAAAGCTTGACTAATTGAAATGGTTAGCTAGCCCAAACGGATGGTACAATTATGGATTGTGTGCCAAAGTACTAAGCAAATATGACCGAAACCATTACCGAAACCTTACCAGTAACGCTGTCCAAATTTATCCTCAAAGTGCTGTGGTTGGATGAAAACGTCGCCCTAGCTGTAGACCAAGTCGTCGGCAAAGGTTTGAGTCCTTTGACTGCTTATTTTTTCTGGCCGCGCAATGATGCGTGGGAACAACTTAAAGCCGAATTAGAAGCCAAACACTGGATTGCCGAACTCGATCGGGTGGGCATTCTCAACCAGGCTACTGAAGTCATCAATTATTGGCAAGAGGAAGGTAAGGGGAGACCATTACCCGAGGCTCAAGCCAAATTTCCCGAAGTTATCTTCACTGGTAGCAACTAATTTTAGCAGTTGGGGATGGGCGGATCTGTGGCGAGCAGCTTAGAAAATCGAGCGATGGGATGGTTTATCCTTGGGTTTGAGTAGCTCTATCTATTTAACGTTCCCATCACCCCTGCCAAGTTAAAGATCGTTGTTCGCCACAAAATGTGGGAATTAGAGTTAAAGTTTGATGTGACGATCGATTTGTCTTTTTAGGTCTGCTAAGGTTGTTGAATTATCTAAATTAACGTCTGCTAATGCTATTTTGGCAGCTAGAGACATTTGACTGGCGATGCGGCTGTTTGCTGCTGTCTCATCGAGCCTGTCGCGTGCCATAATTCGGTTTAACTGAGTGGGAGGATCGCAACTAACTACCCAAGTTTCTGTTACTAAGTCCGTCATTTGTGCTTCAAATAGGAGCGGAATTGCTAAAATGGCGGTAGCATCCAGTTCGAGCCGACCGATCTCGGTTTCAAAACAAGCCCGCACGTAGGGATGGATGCGAGCATCCAACCACTGACGCTCGGCTGAGTCGCTAAAAATGATTTCACCCAGCCGCTGTCGATCGAGCGTGCCATCTGGCTGTAAAATATCGCTACTATAGCGGTGAACGATTGCCTGGAGGATTGGCGAGCCGCTGGCTACTGCCGATCGAGCGTAGAGATCTGCATCCCAAATTGGTAAGTGATATTGTGTTTGTAAGTAGTTGGTGACGGTACTTTTCCCGGTACCAATGCCACCAGTAATGCCGATTAATCGCATAAATTAGTGACTGGAAAGTAGTTGTAATCGGGGCATCGAAACTGAGGCGCGAATCGTTAATTCATGTCGCTCTATATCGATCGTTTAGATGATTTTGCTGTAAATATTTGTGGCAGTCTGTACTGGAATCTGATGAATCTTAAGTGTCTATAAGTTGGGGAGGAAGGGATTTTGGTCGATCGAGATGATGGGCAAAGTTATACGAATAGTACGCGGGATGTTTGGCAGCTAATTCAATCGTTCGATGCTCCACGGGAGAGGCTACGCCAACGACAGCGCAATCCCCAGATACTACCACAGAAGTATCTCAAAATGCGTAAGAGTGCTTTGGCATTTTTCAGGGCAACATGTCATTTATTTTATCGAGATCTACCTCAAAATTCAAGCCTAAATTTAGCTCCCTCTACCTGGATTTGTGGCGATCTACATTTAGAGAATTTTGGTGCGTATAAGGGTGATGACAGGCAAATTTATTTTGGCATTAATGATTTTGATGAAGGTGCATTAGCGCCTTGTCTATGGGACGTTAGCCGTTTGGTTACGAGTATTTTCCTAGCAACAGATCTATTAGAGCTGGATCGATCGGGACAAACGAAATTAGCTCAAATTTATCTGACTACTTATGCAAATACACTAGCATCTGGATCGATAAAAGCGATCGATACCGCTAATGCACGCGGGATTGTTGGCGATCTACTTACAGCAGTCAGCCGTCGCAAACGACGCGATCTATTAGCAGAGCGAACAGAAATAGATCGAGAGCGTCGTCACTTGAAAATTGATGGCGTCAAAATATTAGCAATTAGCGATTTGCGCCGACAGGAAATTATTAAGACGATCGATACCTGGGCACAAACACAAGCAGAGCCAGAATTTTTTCAGGTTTTGGATGTGGGATTCCGAGTGGCTGGAACGGGGAGTTTGGGACTCGATCGGTATATCATTTTAGTAAAAGGGAAAGGTTCGCCCGTTGGCAAAGCCTCTCCTCTGGAGAATCGCAATTACTTACTCGATTTTAAACAACAGCCAGCATCCGCCTTAGAGCCATATTTACTCACAGTACAACCTGAATGGAAACGAGCAGCTAGAGTGATGAAGGTTCAGCAGCTCGTCCAATCGGCACCACCAGCACTACTGGCTGCTATTGAATTTAGTGGTGATAGCTATCTATTGAGAGAACTCCAACCCACTGAGGACAAAATTGCCTTCAAATCTGATAAGATCGGTTTGTCCGATTTAGAGAGACTAATCGATACGATGGGCGAGGTTACTGCCTATGCACACCTTCATGGTAGTGGTAAATTAGGAGCGGCAATCGATCGAGATCTTGTAGATTTCGGACACGGTTTGGAATGGCAGCAACAGGTATTAGATTATGCCGATGCTTATGCTCGGCAAGTAGAGTTAGATTATCAAGTTTTTTGTCAAGATTCTCAAAAACTAGCTTAATTTAGATAGTGTCTATCTGGGAGGTGATTTCGATGCTTTACAACTAAATTATCATAGCTTTTATTATACTGAAATTTAGTTTTCTCTGTTTCTCAGTCGGTCTAAAAATCGGGCTTATTAGTATCTTAATTTAGTTTAACGTGAAATATTTCAGACTATTAATTGGGATTGGGGTACTCGGATTAGGTGCTTGTCATCGAAATTTACCGACAGCATCGACACCAGCAACGCCAGCAACGCCGAAACCTGTTACACCGATACCCACGACTTCGCCCCCGTCGATTAACACCACAACGCCGCTCGCCTCACCCAACCCGTTAATTCCTAATGTTACACCCTTACCAGCTCCAGCAATTATCGTCCCGCCACTTCCCGCTCGGGTGGGTGACTATCAAGTCATTGATGAGTTAAAGCAACCTCAATTTATGGCGCAGAGTCGGGATATTTTAAAAGCGGGTAGCTTACCAAATACGAAAGTAAAATTTAATGCCATAGATTTATTAGTAGTTTTAAAAAGTACCCGCAAATACTTTAGGAATACATTAGACAGCGATCCAGATCTCCAGCGCGAGGGGATTTTGGGTACTCAAGGAGTTAAAGTTACGGATATTTTGAAAACACTAGATTTTATGGTGTTGACAATTCAACAGGATCTCAAAGCCAAACGACCGATTCGACTGCAAGATCCAAAATTCTTAAATAGCAATTTTCGGACGATTCAATGGACGGCTTTCAATCCTACGGCAACAGATGAGAAACGAGTCAGGATGACTAAATATGCCGTATTCACTCATCGAGGCTCCCGTACTCCTACTAAGGAATTTAATGCTGGACTGTATGCGCTCAAATCCGGTACCGACATCGATGGAATTAGGCTGAAATACACCAAGCAAGACGTACTCAAAAATATTTATGAACCTGAAGGTCAAGAATTTGGAACGGTCGAACCTTTAGCATATCTCGATCGCGAGGGCTTGGAATCAGCTTTAATGCAAGGTACCGTCCTGATTAAATTCCCAGATGGTAAATCGGCATTTTTTAATGTCGATCGCAACAATAATATTCCTTATATTAAAGGTTTAGCGCCAACCGAACAAAAGCGATATTGGTATTTTAAACCAGTAACAGCAATTAAAGGATTTGGGCAAACGATCGAGACTAAAATATCTCTTAAACCGGGCGTAACTTTTGCCGGAGATGTCCTCAATATTGGTTTAGGTAGGATCGTAGTAACTGAGAATTCGCTCGATGGGAAACCACAGTTAAGAATGGGAATTATTGCCGATACAGGTGGGGCTTTTTTACCAAATTTACATCAATTAGATTTTCTGGCTGGAGTGTTTGATAACAAGGATGATTTTGCTGCATATACGCGCAAATTACCGGAATATACTAAAGCATACATTCTTGTCAAACGGTAAAAGCGATAGCTAGTTGGGAATGGCGATTTGGTAAATCTATTCCCAATCTATTTTATCTTAATATCGTTTGAAGAATCGCCAAACTGACAGAGCTAAAGAGAAAAGATAGGATAGTCCGATCGCCAATTGCCATGGACTCCAGAATTTAAAGCGGGGATTAGCTTCGAGCAGTTTTTGCAACTCTGTGGTTGCGGCAAGCTGAGATCCCGATCGATCTATTCTGTCATGAAGTGCCGTCTGTAGCTTTGGCCCTAACTTTTCCAGAATCCTGGGTGGTGGAATGACGATATTTTGGTCTGCACAACCCGGTAGGAAACTCATCATCAGTACTGTCTGCGATCTAGAGTCAGCTTGAGAACGACCATGC
Source organism: Chamaesiphon sp. OTE_8_metabat_110 (assembly GCF_031382685.1). Classification (NCBI taxonomy): domain Bacteria; kingdom Bacillati; phylum Cyanobacteriota; class Cyanophyceae; order Gomontiellales; family Chamaesiphonaceae; genus Chamaesiphon; species Chamaesiphon sp. OTE_8_metabat_110. The sequence goes on from NZ_JANMZA010000191.1 coordinate 10,189, forward strand.
CACACAGTACGTGTGAACAACCAAATATCTCCTTTCTTCCCAGTTAGCGCTCTCAGCCAAGGAGCAATATATTTCGGTTTAATAAATGGCAGTGAGTTGATAATCCGTGGCCAAGCATCCGAGCCAGGGAGGAGGACTGTGCTGCCCGCTGGAGATGGGACATCATCTAAAAGAATTTGTAAACATGTTTCCCCCGGACGATCTTGATGTATTCGCAAGCAACCTGAGCCGGGATTTGCTCTGCGGATCTGAACCAGCCACATTTTATAATCCTGGCCAAGAACATCAAGTAACAGTCGATCTACGATCGGATCTGCGAGAATAGATTCTAGGGCTTGGTCTAGTTGGGGTGACTGACCTAAAATATCATAAAGAATCGTTACATTTTGGGTCGCTGTCCACAACAAGGGTTCCCATTCTTGACGATCGAAGAATTTTACTGCTTTCTCAAGCTGCTGAGATTCTCCTGCTAATAATTTTTGCGATTCCTGTGCTATGACTCGAACAGTATCATCGTCAAGTAGCTTTGGGAGACGGACACACCCATACTTTACATATTCAGAGGTCAGATCGGTGACATTCACGACTATACCTACTTGATGCTGTTCGACAGCTTTCAAAATTTATTCTTTTTGTGTAACTTTTAGGAAAAACTACAAAGCTGTTATGATTATACATGAATTGTTCGCATAGCACAATTTACGACAAAAATTAGGAGCGAGATCGAATGTTGAGTTTTCCCACCTGCCCAAGTTAGTTCGGACTCGTTGGCGAAGCCTCTCTGAAGGAGAATCGAGCGGATGTCTGTCGATCGGTTAATAGAGAGATGAGAACCACCACTAGATCCGTCAAAATAAAGCTAGTGCATTGCATTCGCTTAGGCTTTATTTATGCTCAGACTAGTTCTTCTGAAACTTCGGTTGCCTTTATCGAGTTTATTGTGTGTAGTATCGATCTCGATCGGTGGCTGTACATCCGAACCACAAGCTTCTTCAGCTTTAGATGCCGTACCTTCACCCAATATTCCTAAATCATCTCAGTCTCAAACCTTTGCCCAGACCAATGCGAAGTCTTTTAGAGTCGAAACTGTCACTGAGGGCTTGGAAGTGCCGTGGTCGATCGAATTTTTGCCCGATCGATCTATTTTAGTGACCGAACGCCCCGGTCGATTGCGGATTATTCGTAATGGCAAGCTCGATCCCAAACCTATACCAGGATTGCCCACTATTGCTGCTCGGGGTGAAGGAGGACTAATGGATTTGGCACTACATCCCAACTTTAGCCAAAATCGCTGGCTGTATCTCGCCTACACGATCGAAGGAAATGGCGGCCTGCTGCAAACTCGCGTCTCTCGGTTTCGACTGACTGATACAGGATTGACCGCAAAACTGGATATTTTCCCCGGCGTACCAGGAACGGCGGCGGGGAATCATTTTGGGTCGCGAATGGCTTTCGGACAAGATGGTAAACTCTACATCACATTGGGCGAGCGCGGCGAACCCAAACGCGCACAAGACCTGACTAATCTTAACGGCAAAACCCTGCGACTCAATGATAATGGTACTGTACCCAAGGACAATCCCTATGTCGGACGCAGCGACGCACGTCCTGAAATCTTTTCATTCGGACACCGCAACGCTCAAGGCATCGCCATTCAGCCCAAAACTGGGGCGATCTTTCAAACCGAGCATGGCCCATCAGGCTATGATGGTCGCCAAGGTGGGGATGAAGTCAATGTGGTCGAGGCGGGTAAAAATTACGGTTGGCCGAATATCAGTTACGATCGCAAGGCTCCAGGACAGTTACCGCCGCTGTTGCTCTATCAAGACGCGATCGCACCATCTGGCGCGACCTTCTATACTGGGAAAAGTTTTCCGCGATGGCAGGGCAATTTCTTTTTTACCAATTTACGCGGTCGCTCTCTGATTCGGGTGGCGCTCGATGGGATAAAAGTCGTCGGACAAGAGCAGCTATTGCAGCAGCAATATGGACGGTTGCGGGATGTCAAGCAAGGGCCAGATGGGTTCTTGTATATTACGACTTCGGATAATGATGGCTATGGTGATGGTCGCGCGGGTGGCGATCGCATTATCCGATTAGTGCCTAGTTCATAAGGGCTGGAGATAGCATATCTCAAATTGACTTGCTGTTTATCGATCGATGAGATCGGCTAATACGATTGGGGATGGGAACAGTTATCCCAATTTGTTCATTTAGGATTAATTTGGCACATGTCCGAGCAGATCGCGAAATAATCTAGCGATAATCGAGGCTTCGTTAAAGCAACCGAACATGACTACGCCATAAACCGCCAGCATTGGCACGAGCGAAAAGCTCAGATCTAAATTTGCTGACAATGTGAACGCCAGTGCCGCACTCAGTATTAGTAGAATTGAGACGACGAGCCAGGTGGCAGGACGCATCTGTAAGTCGATCTTCGAGCCATTTGCAGATGATGCGATCGCGCCGCGCGTAACCAGCGTATACTTGCGATCGCCGAAAGGGCCATCCAATTTGAATAGGTTGCCAGCAATCGTCCCGCTATA
>NZ_JANMZA010000248.1:0-1830 GCF_031382685.1 Chamaesiphon sp. OTE_8_metabat_110
TTTTGCGGGATGAGCATCTGTATCTGGAGATGGAACACGACTATCCTGCGTTGCGACAGTCGGTGATTAAGCTGGGTATAGAGGCGGATGAGGTGGCGACTGAGGCGATGATTCAAGCAGTGTTGGGAAATACTCATGGGGAGGAGATTGAGCTGTGGGCGAGTCGGATTCGGGATGTGATGATTGAGAGTGGGCAGATGTTGTTGGTGGAGTTACAGCAGCAGTCGGGGTTGAGTTTGGTGGATGTCTGGTTGGGATTGTTATTGGGAGATACTGGCTGTTTCCTGCGTCGCCAGTTGGATTGTGAGGTAGAATTTAGTGTTGATTTCTACGATCGACAGGGAATCTGGATCGTAGAGCTAATAACAGGAGAGAAAGATCGTGAAGTTTGATGGGGTTTGGCATATCACGGAAATGGAAAATTGGGATGAGGATTACTTTAACATGGAGGTACAGGCTTATCTTGAAATCGATGAACGAGGATCTGGTGATTTTCAATTTGGATTAGTTACGGGTGCAATTGATGGGCAAATTGCGATCGATAAGTTAGGTGAAAAGCTGAAATTTACCTGGGAAGGTGGGGATGAGAATGATGAAGCTTCAGGTAGTGGTTGGTTGAGGTTGAAAGATGATGATACGTTAGAAGGAAAGATTAAAATTCACGGTGGAGATAGTTCTCTATTTTTAGCCGAACGAGCTTAAAGTGCGACGATCGAAGACCCAACTACGAATGTTTGCAGGATCGAATAGTTTTGATAAAAGTACCTTATTCGGTACTAATTCGATCGATCCGATAGTTCACCAAGATATTAGAATTGTCTAGCGTAGAAAACTTAATACCACAGCCTGAAGTTCGATCGACATCATCACGTTTTAGACCATTCAATTTTTGTAATATCTCCATTCGTGTTGGCTGTTCTGATAATTCGATCGCTTCTAGCAAGGCTTGTGCCGCATCATAACTCGTGGCGACTCGCCAATCTAGTTTCGATTGTCCCCATCTGGACTTTGCGTACTTTGTATACACAGAATTCTCTGGTATATTGGGACTAATTAAAGCCACGTTCTCGATCGCACTTGCACCTTTGTAGAAGGTCAATCTCTCAGACATGGCTGTGGAAAATAATAATTGCAACTTGTTCGATCCAAGCTTTGAATTCTCCCGCGCAAGTGCCAATGCGACAGGGTTGGTAACGATACTTGATAATACTAGTAGAGCTTTAGTATTGCCATTGGAGATATTTGTAATTAATCTCTTTAAATCTAGATGAGGATCGTTAATTGGGATTGATTCAACAATATTTATGCCGCGATCGCGAAAAGCTTCCTCGCAATCCTCGTTAATAATTTGACTATAAGCATTTCCATCGTGGTAACAAATAACAACTCGATCGGACTTCAGGTTGTCAATGATATAGTCAGCATATGTATTCGCAACTACTTTTGTAGAACCGACAGTGCAAAAGAAAACATTCCCTTGTAAGTTGCTACTAGTACTAGTTGGCGAGATGATGGCTAGATTATTTTCTTTGTATACTGCTAGTGCGGCTTGAGTTCCTTCGCTGGAGTGGTGGCCAATTACACCTAAAATATCTCGATCGAGACATAGAATTTCGGCGACTCTCTTAGCAGTTCTTGGATCGTTACGATCGTTGGCGATCGTCACTTCTAGCAATGGTTTAGCCTGACCATCATTCTGATTTAATTTAGATTGGGCATCATTGAATTCAGTTTGAGCATCAGCTACACCTCTCAAAACATTATCTACTGCATCTCGATCGAAATCATTTTGATCGGCAATGACTACCACTATTCTCAGAGTTTTTCCAT
>NZ_JANMZA010000304.1:0-4142 GCF_031382685.1 Chamaesiphon sp. OTE_8_metabat_110
ATCGACCGATCGCCCGATCGGTGCGCCATTACTTAGTGGCTCGGTGAATATCTAAAAGCGTAAACCAGCACCTACGGCAATCCCCGTACCTTGATTGCTATCGGTAACTGGTACGATGACCGAAGCCTTGAGGCGCAGACTATCGCTGAGGTCGATGTCTGCACCACCAACCAAACCAAATGTAGTTACGCTATTGTTGCCCGTGTTCACAGCGACAGAACCACCAACAAATGGGGTAATCAAGAAGCTTTGTTCGGTATTTCTCAAGGGGAGATCGTAAGTCAGTGACGTACCAAAGCTGGTACCGTTATTGGGAAAGTAGACGAATGGACGCAGTGAGAGATTGTCGCTGACGCCGAATTTGGAGTCGATCCCGATCGAAGTTTGACCGTTGCCAAATAGTACAGATGGCCCGATCGAGCTTTGACCTATTACTTGGGCGCTGGCTGGCGTACTTACACCGATGGCAGCAATTGAAGAAAGCAGCGTAACTAATGCAATAAAATGTTTTTTCATGACAATTTCGTGGTTTAATTAGACTAGAATAAATCGGCTAAATAGACAAGAATGGATGCAAAATAACAAAAGTTTTTGGCTTGGACAAAAACTCGATATCCATATTTATAATCTAATAACTTTTGATGTATTTACATATCCACCTATAGTTAGAGATTTCACCTAATCGATCGGTCGGTTATCGCTAAATTCCAGCAGAAACAAATGTATTGAAATCGGTCGAGATCTAGCTGTGAAAATTGCATCTATACCGACCTGAGAATTTAGCGACTGCGGCGGTATTCACCATAAGAGCGACGCTCACGCCGTAAAGATTGTCGGCGAAGGCGTGCGGCTTCGCGCTCCCGTTGCAGTTCTAGCTCCCGCCGCCGTCGATAATTACTGCCACGCGAGTAACCCCGGTCGCCGATTTTTAAAATAATTTGAGATTGGAGATTGGCGGCGGGTCGATCGATCGAGACAGGACGAGCGTTAGCCGTCATTGCCTCAGATCTGGGAGCCATCGTGAGGATACTAAGTAAGCCAATTGCTAATGAAGTGAGTTTTAACATGTTTGCTGTGGGCTGGGTTAGATAAATGGAGCACGTTTATGTCGAGTGTAATCTCGCGATCGAGTCGGATTCATCGGGTAAAAGCAATAGATGTCTGCCCGTACTCTCTATCTTTTGTCACGATCCGGCAGTAGCAATGCTCGGGTAAGTAGCTTTGCTGCTAGATGGAGTTTTGTCTGCCACCGCCTCTGTAGCGCGATTTGCGTTGAGCCTGTTGCTCTGGGGTCAGAATGGCGTCTAACTGCTGTCGGCTCGATTGACGGATAGTTTTGATTTTGGCTTGTTGGTCGGCGGTGAGATTGAGACTTTTCCAGGTATTTCGCATGGCTTGGCGACGCTCTTGACGTGCTTGAGCTTGCTGCTGTTGCTCGGGTGTAAGGATCGCTTCCATTTGGCTGCGTGCCGATGCGCGGAGTTGCTGCATTTTGGTTTTTTGCTCGGCAGTCAGATTCAATTGCTCCATCCCGCCTTTGCCCCAACCGCGACCTTGCCCGAGTTGCGCCTGTTGAGCGGGAGTCAAAATTGCTCTCAGTTGCGCTTTATTTGACTCACGAATGGCTTTGAGTTTGGTTTTTTGGTCGGCAGTCAAATTCATCCCTTTGCCACCTTGGCGCTCGGCTTGGCGTGTAGCTCGAAGCTGGGTGAGTTGCTGACGCTGTGATGGCGTTAATACCGCATCGATCTGACTGCGAGTGTCAGCTTTGAGCTGCTGCATTTTGGTTTTTTGAGCGGGAGTCAGATTGAGACGATTTTCGCGGTTGCCCATTGCATTGTCAGCAATCTGTACGCCATTAGAATGCCGCTCGAAATAGTTACTCGCGGCAACTGCTGGCGCAGCAATGGAGATCGCCAATAGTGGTAAGAATTTGACTAAGTGGTTTTTCATCGTGGTAATCGGGGTGCTGGTGGTAAGGAATGTTTTATTTCCATGCTGCTATCTTAAGTTTTCTGACCCGATCCAGACATCCAGCTAAGGTCACGATCGATTCTTCAAATAACCTATCGCCAGTCATAGTTTCGATCGCCTCAAAACATGACTAACGTAACGATCGATCGGGAACAATTACAGTTATGTTAGGAGAACCCCAAGTAATTTAAGTCGATTGAATGCAGATCGAACTATTCGTGCGCCATCCGCTGAGATCGCTACTATATATCGAGTGGATTTTATTCGCCGTCGTCATGGCGCTCGAAGTGTCGCCGCGCGGACAGATGCTGGAGCTAAAATGGCTGAATGTAGGGATTGTAGCGGTGCTGGCTGTGATGGGATTGCGCCTGCCGATGGGCAAATTAGCGATCCGCATACTCTATACGATCGCCCAAATCGTGCCGATTTTTTTAGCTGCTTACCTCGGGATGCGTCAAGTTGGCTTGCTGTATATCATCGTGATGATGCGGAGCTATCTGATTTTCGGACGACAGTATCGGTTGTGGGTGACTGGCGGGATCTTTGTTCTATATCTGATGACGACGAGCTTATTTCCGTACCAACGTATGCGTGCCAACCGGGGCTACCCTCGTCCTGGCGTTACGATTGGTAGCTCTAAGCCATCTGCCCCCAGCGGCGAGTCAGCAAGCGGTCGTCAAGGCGAGTCTCCACAAGAGACGCGCCGCGAACGAGATGGGTTCAAGTGGGGGTTTGTGTCTTTATTCGCTGGCATCTTGCTCAGCTTGCAGTTACTCGTAGACCGGATCTTAGCCGAAAAGCAAGCCAAAGAAGAACTCGCGATCGCCAATCAACGCATTCGCAATTATGCCCTCAAAGCGCAAGAAAATGGTAGCCTACAAGAGCGCAATCGGATCGCCCGCGAAATTCATGATTCCCTAGGACACTCCCTCACCGCGCTCAATCTCCATCTGGAAATGGCGGTCAAACTCGCTCAAGTCAAACCCGAACAAGCGCGGGAAGTATTAATCGAAGCCAAACGATTGGGTTCGATCGCCCTACAAGACGTGCGCCAATCTGTCTCGACGCTGCGTTCCGATCCTTTGCACGATCGCGATTTAGTCAGTGCGATTCATCAATTAGCAGATGAATTTAAGCTCTCTAATCATATTCAACCCTTGTGTTTATTGGAGCTACCGCCAGAATTACCATCAGCAGTCTCGATCGCCATTTATCGGATCGTCCAAGAAGCATTAACTAATATTAGTAAATACGCCCAAGCAACAGCAGTCACGATCGAACTTCGCACCCAATCGCACTCAATTGAGTTATCAGTCACTGATAATGGACGCGGTTTTATTCCAGATAACAATCAGACTGGATTTGGCTTACAAGGTATGCGGGAACGCGTATTATCTTTACAAGGTAGCTTTGAAATTGTGAGTATGCCCGATCGTGGCGCTCAGATCTTAGCGAGTATTCCCTGGATCTAGGGATGGGAGATGGGAGATGGGAGATGGGAGATGGGGGGACTGGGGGACTGGGAGATGAAGAATTGTTCTATTACCTATTACCTTTTACCCATTACCTTTTACCTCTTACCTTTTACCTCTTACCCTTTCCTCTTTACCCTTTACCCTTTTACCCCTTACCCAATCCCGATGCCAGAGCAAAGTAAATTACCCCAACGACATCCACAAGAGAAAATCGATCGGGCGATCGTCGATCGACTATTGGAGAGCGACCCTCAAGAAGCGATGGCATTAGCCGAACTTGCCAGATTGCGAATTCGTTACAGAGGATTTCCTGGTGCGACGGATATTCAAGCCAATCTCGATCGCTTGCTGATCGAATGGCACATGACTGAAGAACAATTATTTGCCAAAACGCGCGAACTGCACGCAACCGAACCGATTTATCAAGTCAAAGCCAAAAAGTATCAAGAGCAAGAAGATTGGAATTAAATTGGTTGGTGGTGAATACCTTGGCTTACTGCTGTCATTGCCACCTCCTCAATCTAATTACCGAAGAAAAGTTAAATTTTTGTGACGAGGATCGAGCTAGGCTGGGATAACAGAGGCGCTGTAGGTGCTTACCCCCGTGGTTATCCGTATTCACGCTCAGGGTAAATAACCGAACTGCACCAGATATAATGAAAATAGAGATATCTACATAATACTCGACTCGAT
>NZ_JANMZA010000314.1:0-8262 GCF_031382685.1 Chamaesiphon sp. OTE_8_metabat_110
CGATTATCTTGCCCGATGGGTTGCGGTGCGGCGGGAGTGCGGTAGCCCGGATCGTTCCCGCTAAAGCTGGGATAAAAAATTAAGGATGGAGTGCGGTAGTAGTAAGGAGAGTAAAAATAATCGTAGTAATAGTTACTACGATTATTTTGCTCGCGCAATCTGGTTAGTTCGGCGTCGGCTTCGCGCACTTTTTGCGGGTCGCCCCCAGATTCGCGGACTTTAGTCACTTGGTCGTCAACTTGGCGTTGGAGATCGCGATTGTTGTTAGAGTCGTTATTTTGGATATCTTGCCGCAGATTTTCCCCGTCTTTGAGGACGCTTTCTGCTTCGCGCTGCTGGTCTAATTGCTGCGGGGTAGGCGTTCCTGATGCCTGGGCGGTCAATCGCGTTTTGGCAGCAGTACGCGGTGTGGTGGCTGCTAGACTAGGCTGGACGGGCATTAGTCCGATCGTCATTAGGAGCGCGACAAAAAGGATCCGGCAGGTTTTCAATGACATAGCTCGCAGTAGATGGGTAGATTGAATGTTTACAAAGCTAATTGAGCTGAGCAGTTACATTTATGACGTTACATTACTACTACTGCATTGTATCAAGTCCCAGTAAGCCGATTATTTCTGGATGCGACCGTCTTGGTACCACTTGTACCAGCTCCCAGAGCTACGAATTGCCAGCCATAACAGCAGCAATGCGATTAAACCGCCAGATTTGGGAGCTTTGAAGGCAAATAATACCAGCAGTACGCACAAGATATCTTCCAGGAGTACCGCCCAAGCTGGTAAGCCTCTAATCCGATAAAACCAGCCAACTTTGACTAGTTGCAAGATGAGGGCGACTAAGCCCCCAACCACACCAAAGAGCCACGTCAATTGGGTCGGCTCCGCTAAAATCCTGGCTACTGCCATTGCCATCACCGCACCGACTAAGGGGCTAAATATTAGTGCGACAACCTGCAATAATCGCTGTCCCCAGAGTTGTTTGGAAATAACTAATTCCAGCACCGTCCAAGCAGTCAGCACCGCAATAATCACTTGCGGTTGCAGCCGATTTAACAGTGGCACTTGTTGCCACAAATCGCCTTGAATCAAGCCGATTACCAATAGTGGCAGCGCGATTCGCATTCCAGCAGCAGCAGAGACTGATAATACGGCTAAGATGCCAATCATGAATTTCGATCCTATTGAAAACTTATCGGCTAGTTTTGATTGACCGAGCCAGCCGATGGGATGTGCCCCAACTGGCGATTCTCAGTCATGAGAGGCTACTTGTGCTGTTGGCGAAGCCTCGCCTTTGGCGATACGTAGTCGAAGTACGCCAACGAGTTGGTGTTAGACTTAGCATCAAATATCTCAACTTACATCTTGCATTAAAACAAAGCTACTAGCGATTCGCGCACGCCTTTGTTCCCCGACGGTTTGCGGATGGAATCGCGCTGAGGCTTCCTCAGCGTGCGTTCCACCAAGCAAGCGACCCAAATCGCGCTGTAGGCGTTGGCGCAAGCCTGCCGTAGGCACAGACGTGTCGCTAGACGGTTCCCTCGTGCTAAGCGTTTGGGTCAAGACAGCGAAAAGTGCTGATGGGCGGGGAACCTGCCCAATGTTCTTGGGGTTTCCCTTGTCTTGTCTTGGCGCATCGGACTTATCTTCCAGTTTATCATTGGCGATTGGCTGGGCAATGAGTGGCGTAAAATAGACATACCCGATCGAGTCAACCTTAATTTCCTTTAAATATCTCACTATGAGCGATCGATCTCCTGTCCTTGATGTTCGTAATTTACGGGTAAAGTTTGCTGGTGCCCAGCTTCCAGTGGTTGAAGATATCTATTTTACGCTCCAACCAGGACAAACACTCGGAATTGTGGGCGAATCAGGTTCGGGTAAATCGATTACTTCGCTAGCCGTGATGGGACTACTCCCCAATCCTGGACGGGTGGAGTGTGGGGAAGTCTGGTTTCAGAGTAGCGAGCGTGAAGAACCTGTAGATTTGGTCGAACTGTTTAAGTCATCGCCCGCCCAATTGGCAAATTATCGCGGCGAACAAATGGCGATGATTTTTCAAGAGCCGATGAGTTCGCTCAATCCCGTATTTACGATCGGTTATCAACTAATCGAAGCAATTCGTCAGCATCAATCGGTATCGGAAGCTGAGGCTAGACGCCAAGCCGTCTACCTATTGCAAGAGGTAAAATTAGTCCCGAGCGATGAACTATTGCGATCGCAATATCTCGAAAACATTTCCGAACCTGCTCTCGAATTCGAGCGAATTGTCCCTCCAACCGATCGCGAACTTAATACCATTATCAATCAACAAAAATTGAGTTGGTTAGAACGTTATCCCCACCAACTTTCTGGCGGACAATTGCAGCGAGTCACGATCGCGATGGCGATCTCTTGCAATCCCACTTTACTCATTGCTGACGAACCCACCACAGCATTAGATGTTACCGTCCAAGCAACAATCTTAGAACTCCTGCAAGAATTGCGCGATCGTCGCGAAATGGCGATGATTTTTATTACTCACGATCTGGGAATCATTGCCGAGATTGCCGACGTGGTTGCCGTCATGTACAAAGGCAAAATTGTCGAATCCAAACCGATTTTAGAACTCTTCCAAAACCCCACTCATCCTTATACTAAGAGCTTGCTAGCCTGTCGTCCCAGACTCGATCGCAAATCAAAAATCTTACCGACGATTAGAGATTTCATGTCAGAGCAGGTACTCTCAGACGGCACGATCGAAATTATTGAAAAGACTCAAACCCTAGACTTACTCAACCCAGATAATCTTGTCGAGGATGATGTCAAATTACCCGATCGGACTAAGATCGATCCAGTCTTGTCCGTCCGTAACTTAAAAGTTGGCTTTCCCGCTCAGGGCATATTTGGTAAAAACTTTCAACAATATAATTGGGCAGTTAATGATATTTCCTTCGATGTTTATCCCGGTGAAACATTAGGCTTAGTTGGTGAATCTGGCTGCGGTAAAAGTACCCTCGCTCGCACGATTATGCGCTTGATCGAACCCCAACAAGGAGCGATTAAATTTAATAATGCCGACATCACCCAACTGCGCGGTGAATCGATGCAAATTCTCCGCAGAGAATTACAAATTATCTTTCAAAATCCCTTCAGTGCCCTCAATCCTCGGATGAATATCGGTGACTTAATTATCGAGCCGCTGGTAATTCATCAAACAGTTAAAAATAAAGCTAAACGTCAAGAACGCGCCGCAGAATTACTCAAGCGCGTTGGTTTGAGTCCAGACTACCTCACATCTTATCCGCACCAATTATCTGGCGGTCAACGCCAACGAGTCTGTATCGCCCGCGCCCTCGTCCTCGATGCTAAGTTTATCATCTGCGATGAATCCGTCTCCGCACTCGATGTCTCCGTACAGGCGCAAGTCCTCAACCTGCTCAAAGAGCTACAAGCCGAACGCAATCTGACATATATTTTTATCTCTCATGACTTAGGCGTCGTCAAGTTTATGAGCGATCGCATTATGGTGATGAATCAAGGTAAGATCGAAGAAATCGATGATGCCAACACCATCTACACTTCACCCCAAACCGCCTACACGCGCAAGTTAATTTCCTCCATCCCCATCGGCACGATCGATCGGATCGTACACCAGCAAGAGCGGCGCGGATAGGGAATAGTGGATAGGGAATAGTGGATAGGGAATAGTGGATAGTGGATGGTGAATAGAAATAGTAGCCAGTAGGGTGGGCACTGCCCACCACATAGATTTCAGCGGTTATCAATTAATAAATAACGAGGTCAAACTAACCTTGAAAAATCTTCACACCAACCTAAAACCGCGATGGTGGGGAGTGCCCACCCTACTACTACAAAGCCTACTATTCACGATCCACGATCCACTATCCACTATCCACTAAATGATTACCGTAGCCTTACCCAAAGGTGGTTTACTAAAAGATTGTATCCAGCTATTTCAGTCCGTTGGTTTAGACTTTAGTGCCTTCCTAGATAAAGACAACCGCCAACTTCAGATCGTCGATCCTACCAATCGCGCCAAAGCCTTACTCGTCCGCAACCATGATGTCCCAGTTTATGTCGAATACGGACAAGCCCAACTCGGAATTGTCGGTTATGATGTGCTTCGCGAAAAAACGCCCCAAGTCGCGCAACTAGTCGATCTCAAATTTGGCCCCTGTCGGTTATCAGTAGCCGTCAAAGAAAATAGCCCCTATCGCAATAGCTTAGATTTGCCCGCACACGGTCGAGTCGCTTCGACCTTCGTGCATTGTGCCAGAGAATATTTTGATAGTATCGATTTACCCGTCGAAATCGTCCCCCTGTCTGGCTCCGTAGAATTAGGTCCGATTACGGGGATGTCAGAAGCGATTATCGATTTAGTTTCGACGGGTAAAACCCTGAGAGAAAATGGTCTGATCGAGATTGAAACTCTATTCTACAGTAGTGCCAGACTGATTTCCCATCCCCTGAGTTATCGACTCGATCGAGACTCCCTCAGCGATTTAGTCGAACAAATTCGCACCAATATTTCATTAGTTACCAGTCCATCGTAATTAATTAGCAAACGGTGAAATCCAAAACCACAATCCTCGCGATCGGGTTATTTTGGATTGTTACCACCGTTATCGGGATCGTTTTACTCGGTGAACTCGATCGACAACAATTGCAATTGTGGTTGCAAAAAATGGGCGGATGGGCACCTGTTTTATATATCTCAATCTACGCGATCGCGACGAGTTTAAAATTCAACCAGCGTCCGAATAACGCCAACGTAGGTGGTGTCACTTGTGGCGTTATGGTCGGGATTGGTAATTACTAACACGCCTGCGGTGGTGGAAATATTTTCGGCGATCGGCCAGCGATAAAATGCTTCAATGTGCAAGGAGGTATCGGGGTCGGAAAATGATACTCCATTGGCGGTAAATTGATTGTGAGTTACTTTGGGTGGTTGACCGATAATAATCCCCGCCAAGCTATTCTTACCGCTAATATCTACCAGGGACAATGTAGCCGCCCAGTTGAAAATATTTGCAGTGGGATTTCTGGGTAAGTCCATTGCCTGAGCGCGAGTAAGTCCCGCCCAGCCGCCCAGATAAATGTTTGGGGAAATCTGCATTGAAGATTGCACCCCGAAGGCATCAGCGACGATCGCGTTACTATTATCATCGAACGGATCGTTAGCGCGATCGCTGCCTGTATTTGTATCGAGTCGATTGAAGGATTTAATATAGTTGACACCGATGCCAAATTGTGGGTTAGGTTGGTAAGTAATTTGGGCGATCGCACCATAGGCACCGCCAAATAGTCCTGCGTCGATCTCCTCAGCATCATCGGCAAGATAGCCCAAACCGAGAGTGACAGAATCTCCTAGCTTGTGGGTGATGCCAAAACCCGATCCTCGCCCCTGACGGTAGATCGGATTTCGCACGCCAAATCGCGAAATAGTGCCTTCACTACTACTGTCTAAATGGGGATTTAACGAGTCTCCGAAATGGGAAAGATTGCCACCTTTAGCTGTTGCAAATATTTCGGTTTTATTGTCGATCGGGAAGCGATATTCTAAGCGAGTTAGTTCGACTCGATCCTCAGTATTTCCTTGATAAGAGAGTCGGCTCATATCGCTACCCGTGACTCTATTTACTCCTGGAATATCGCTCTTTTGAAATCTAATTCTGAGTCGATCGAATCCAGTGAAACTGGTATTAATATTCAACCTAGCTCGGTAGCCAGCAGCGATGTGGCGATCGTTATTGTCTTCATCTGCGATCGGATTGCCACCGATGGCAACTCCGCTGAGTAATACTTCTCCCGATAGTTTGGTGCCGATTGGATATGTTGTTTTTCCGGCTGGAGTGGTTGGTGCGGCTGGTTGGGTGTTAGAGATTTTGGCTGGTATCGATCGAATCGTGTGATGCTTATTCGGCAAACAGTTCGATACGCAGGATTGTCCCGACACGTAGATCTCGGAATTGGCAAATCGATCGGCAGATTTTTTCCTGGTTTCTCGATTGGGTAAAGTGGCTAACTCTGGGGCAAAGGCTGTTTTTAACTCTTCGATCGCGGCTAAATCCGGTCGTGAAATTGCTGCTTGAGAATCGAAGATTCGATCGATCGTAGATTGGAGGGCGATCGCAAATTTGCGGCGGTTATTTGGTGATTTAGTCGTCAAATTAGGATGTGAAGTATATCGCTGTTGTAATTTTAGTAAGAGTGAATATTGCTCAGTTGTAATTGGTCTATTTGACGATCGTAGAGCATTTTTGGTGCTGACCAGTGGCGGGGGAGTCAAGGTAAATAACGCAGTATCCGCAGTGGTAGGATGGTTAAAAGTCATGTGTGATAATTTCCAGCCAACGTTGGTAGGGGCAATGTCTTGATTTGCTAAACCGTCGGGAAACAAAGGCGTGCGCAAATCGCTGTCTTGTCTTGACACACACAAATGGGAGGAAACCTCCCGTTCGATGCGTCGCTGACTGAAACACATGAGTCGGAAACCTCCGCGTGATTTCAGTCGCTTCATGAATTGCCCCTACCAACGGAGGAACTACAAGACGGGGAGCTGACGGGGCTACGATACAGCTTCGGGTTCTTTCAGGCTCTGGAGTAGTGCAGTGCGATCGATATCAGCTAAAATTCGATCGCCTGCTTGAGCATTCAGGGCTGCTTGTTGTGGCGATTTTGCGCCGGGGATGGCGACAGGTTGGGCGGGATGGGAAATAACGTAGCGGAGGGCGGTAGTTGCCATCGTGGTATCGGGTGGTAAGTTCGCGCTGAGTGCTGTGACTGCGGCGATATCTCGATCGAGTTTGGCTTGTTTATCTGCATTCTTGTGCCATTTGCCGCGAATGGTGTCGGTGAAGACGGTATCGGCGGCATATTTGCCAGAGAGCAATCCTTGGGCGAGTGGCCCCCGCACGAGGACGGCGATGTTATGCTCGATGCAGTAGGGCAATATTTTGGCTTCGGCTTTGGGATTGAGTAGGGAGTAGTCGAGTTCGACGATGCTACAGTTACCAGCGATATTAAATTGTTTTATTACTTCAAATTTGTTGGTGGAGATGCCATAGGCGCGGAGATATCCCTGTTGTTTTAGTCCCTCGAAGGCTTCGAGATAGACGGTGGGATCTTCGATATCGCCTTCATGACACAATACGGCATCCGCCCAGTCAGTTTTCAGCCGAAATAGTGAGGCTTGCAGACAGAGGCGGATGGTATCGACATTTTTGGGTAGCCCTTCATCTGTGCGTCGTCCCCAACTGCCGATTTTTGTGACGATGTAAGCGCGATCGCAAACGCCTTGTAAGGCTTTGCCCAAGCGTTCTTCAGACAATCCTTGGGGGATGCCATAAGCTTCGGCGGTATCGAAGAGATTTACACCATTATCAAAAGCACTACGAACGGTTTTGAGAGCGGTATCTTCAGGAATTTCGCCCCATTGATTGCCGATATTCCATGTACCCATCCCGATGGTAGAAACGTTCCAAGCTGTCTTGCCAAATTCACGATATAACATTGATTTTTTCCTGGTAAATATTATTAGACAGCGATTGAAATCGCCGCTGAGAATGCAAAGTCCGCCTTCGCGGACCAAGCCTGCTAGAGAATTGCTGTCTGTAATTGTGCTGTTAAATGCTCGGTGTAATTGAGGACTTCCAATTGAGGCTCATTTCCCTGCACAAACTTCATCACGCTGATACCACAATTAGATTGCCGAAGCGAATGATAGTCAGCAGGTGAAAGATTAAAAGCAGTGCTAATCAACGATCGAATCGTGCCAGCATGACTGACGATCAGGATTGTTTCACCACCATGACGCGGTAGCCTATCTTGCCAAAATTGGTTCGATCGAGCGTAGAGATCCAGCACGGGGTAAAATGTCTGATTAGTATGTGGATCGACCATCATGAATCGATCAGGATGTTGTTTCCAGCAGTGGTAATCTTCAGGAAACCGCTCCTGTACATCTTGGTGGTGAAGTCCTTGCCAAGCAGGTAAATCGACTTCCCTAAGTTGCCAATCGACATGAATATTGGCTGGATCGATTGATGGATTCATCTGCGCTATTACTTGATCTGCGGTCGATCTTGCCCGTCTGAGCGAACTGATATATAGTGAATCGATCGCCAATCCACTCAAAAATGCGCCCGTCTGTCGAGCCGTTTCCTGACCTAATTCGGTCAATACCGATTCATTGCTACTGCCTTGATATCGCCTCTGAGTATTAAAGCTACTTTGACCGTGACGGACTAAAATAACCCGCGTTTTG
>NZ_JANMZA010000321.1:0-11202 GCF_031382685.1 Chamaesiphon sp. OTE_8_metabat_110
GGCGCGAACCAGGGAGTTGAAAGGATTTGTGTCCGTTACTCTCGTCGAGATGGCTGTAGGGCATAATAGAATCAATAATCCGCTAGTTTGGATATCTAAGGCTTATCTTAAATTATGACGCTCCAAGACTTAGAATCCCAACTGCTCGCCCTGACACCCGCCGAAAAACATCACTCCCGTTCACATCTGTTTATTCGTAGGTACATCGCCAAAGAAGAGCGTAATCGCCAGATCGATCGCAAAAATTGCGATTCCTGAGACAATTACTGCCGCAGTCGCCGACTCGCCAACTTGCTTGACACCACCATAAGTCGTCATGCCCCAACCACACCCAATCGTCCCAATTGCCACCCCGAAGAGGACTCCTTTACAACCCAAAACAATCAAATCGTTGGTTTTTAAAAAGCTGCGCGCTGAATCTAAAAATACCAGTGGTGGTAATTGATAGAGTTGCGCCGCCACAAAAATCCCCCCAGCAATCCCACACACCAAACCCAACACGATCGAAATCGGCACCGTCGCGCCGCAAGCCAAAACTCGTGGCAAAATGAGATAATCGATCGGATCCGTGCGGAGCGTATACAGGGCGTCGATTTGTTCGCTGACTTTCATCGAGCCAATTTCGGCGGCAAACGCCGAACCCACCTGACCCGCAATCACACAAGCCGTCAAAATGGGAGCCAGTTCTCGGCAAAAAGCGATCGCAAACACGCCACCGACCGAACCGAGTGCCCCCATCGGCTCCAACTGTCTGGCGGTCTGAATCGTGAAAATTATCCCCGCCATAAAATTACTCAACAGCACGGGAATCATCGCTGCGGGGCCTGTTTTGAACGAGTGTTCGGAGATCTTATGCCAGCAAGTTTTACCTTGAATTAGATGCAGCCAAACTTGACCGAGCAGAAGGACTGTAAAGCCAAATCGTCTATATGCGTAGGGATGAGAGTTTGCGCCAGATCTGGGAGCCATGTGACAGAGGTGTGGGAAAGCTGTGCAGAAGTCACTCTATTATATGAAAGTCGCTTGGGGGAGAATGTTTCCACTCCACATCTGGCGGATTTCCACACGGGGAAAACGTACTACTAACCCACTGTAAGCTATGCTAGAGTATACATGCAGATTTAAGTCTAGATTACTGTAGAGGATTGGAAATGATTGACTCTGGCGATAGTAGTGGTAGTGGCAAACGGAAACTATTTTCTTTGTTATGCCACGGCTCGATTTTTTTAGGTTCGCTGCTCTTTACTTCGGTAATCCCATTAGTAATTTTGTTACTATTTGACGACCCCGTTATCAAAGCAACTGCCAAAGAAACACTTAATTATCACTTTAATATCTGGCTGTACTTCGCAATTTCGGGGGCATTAGGATTTCTCTTCACTGCCCTAATTGTCACAATTCCCCTCGCTTGGGCGATTGGTGGTTTATTCTTCCTGTTCCACTGGATTCCACCGATTTCCGGAATTCTAGCAACCCTAAATAATCCTAACGAACCTTATCGCTATCCATTTATTTGGAGATTACTATAACTTAATTCAAATCGATGGTGTAGAGAAAATTGAGTCTTTACACCATTTTTTTGCTCGATTGGTTGAGCCAGCTCGATCGGATTTAGCTGAAATCGACGTTGACTTGGTACGACTTGTAAGTCTAATTGTTGGCGATTGGACTCAGTTATCAATTAATTTAACAGCGATCGAATTTGGCGATTGGCTAATCCCCACAACTATAATTGCTCCTGAGTAATCTCGATGTGGGGGATTTGCCCTGGGAACTAGATTGCCATTGCGCCAGATCGCGAGCTGGTATGAAGCTAATCGGGACGGCGATCGCATTGCGGCGATCCTACCGAGCGATTATTCGGCAGCGTCTTCTTCATCAGGCTGAGGATATACAAAACTAGTAGATCTGCCCGTCAGGACTGATTTACCTAATGAGAGGGCTTTTTTGGCTTGGATTGCCGCTTTATTGCGCCAAGTGGCACGGCGTTTGTCACGCTTGGATTTTGACGTTTTCTTCTTAGGAACTGCCATTGTGAGTATATTTATTGAGGCACAGCCTTCCTAGTATATCAGAATCGAACTCGATCCCTAGCCGATCTCGCGTTAGCGATCGCGAATGAGCCGCACCTACGATCGTTAAAAGCTGTGGGGGTCTAGATTACACCACCCAACTGCACACTTTATCTCAGTCAAAACACTCAAAATTGTCCGACCCACTGCCAGATCTCAAATGCGACTGGATAGAATTGGGGGACAAAGATGCAATTGTTAGTTATTGTATCAAAATGGTAGCTACTTCCAAGCAGTACTCAAGCTTGGCTTCCCCAACTCTTTATCGCAGAATTTTGGCTGGTGTGACCCTATGGCAGACACAAATCATATACCCGATCGAATTTTAAATCTCACCGCTGAAGAACTCCAAATTGTTGAATATTTTGTCCGGGGTCAAAAACACTCCATCTCCAGCCCAAACTTGAAGCTAGAATACACGGAAACCTCAATTAGGTTGAGCGATTGCCAAGGCAAATTAATCGGGATTAGCAAACAAGTCAACCAGTGGCAACGTAAAGTTCTAATTGCCAATAGCTCTGAGTATCGACAGCCGATCGTGTCAGCTTTGACGGAACTAGGTTTTATCGATCGCCAAAAATCATCGCATCCAGAATTTACCGAGCATCATTATTATCAACTGCCAGAGTCATATAAACTCAACTATACTGAGACGATCGAACTGTGGAAAGTATGGTGGAATAACAAACGCTATCAACTCAATCTACCCAAACCCCCGATCGATGTCCTCACTTTTACCAAAGGCAACTGGTATCTAATTCGCGACTTACAACCCAAGCAGGGCACTTTTATCATCCGCACCGAGCGAGGTGAAATTGCGATCGAGCCGGATGAATATATCGTGTGGATCGATGCGATCGTCATTACCCACAGTGACTCATTACCACTGACGCCACTCCCCTCATCGGCATCCATATCCACTCTCTCCGCTCAGCTTGACAACGATCGGGACACGGATGGTCAGGATCGGGAAGAGATCGATCTAGAGTCATATCTCAATACTTTTAATACTGAGGATACCGAAGATATCGATCGGATTGAAGGCATCTATAATATCAACGAACTGCTCAGTGGCAACCAGGTTTTTGAGGATATTTTGCCGCCCGAGCCAGCTCCACAGCCTGCGGACGTCACCCCACCAGTACCAGTCGCCGAGCCAGCGCCAAGTGTAGCGCCACCAGTTGCGCCTGCGGCAACTGTAGAAGTGTCCGTTGCGCCACCAGTCGCGCCTGCGGCAAGTGTAGAACCGTCCGTTGCGGCACCAGTTGCGCCTGCGGCAAGTGTAGAAGTGTCCGTTGCGCCCCCAACCTCAGTGCCAACTTTGTCGATCTCGCAGCGCCAAGCGGCACTTAGAGACAAGGCGATGCAGGTGCTGGCAAGTTACTTAGAAAATGGCGATCGGATTACGCACACGGAAATATTGAAAAATGGTCAAGGTCAAGAGTTAAATCGCAAGATCGTGAACATTCAGCGGGGGTGCCCGAGTTGGGCGATCGAGCAGATCGCCCAACTGCGATCTCATCAATTTTAGACGCCACTAAAACTCAAAAATTTCGTCAAAGTTATTGTCATAGTTTGCGTGATGCGGAGTGCGGCATTCACTCCCGAATGGAATCTAGTCAGAAATTACCTGACTAGAATTATTTCAGGCTCATAATTCACTATTCACTATTCACTATCCACTATCCACTATGAGTAGGAATAGACTCCCGAGAATTGGCAAATCAGGGTAAAGTTGAGATATCTGAGGAGATGGATTTATCAAATGATCGGTCAGTTACTAGCGGGACACTATCGCGTACTCCAAATTTTAGGAATTGGGGGATTCGGTCAAACATATATCACCGAAGACTTGCATTTACCTGGAAATCCGAAATGCGTACTCAAACATCTCAAACCAGCCAGTACGGATCGATCGGTACTAGATATCGCGCGCAAACTGTTTGAAAAAGAGGCGATCGTTTTACAGCAACTGGGAAATCACGATCGCATCCCCCGGTTACTGGCTTATTTTGAAGAAGAACAAGAATTTTATTTAGTTCAAGAATACGTCCCCGGGCATCCCCTCTCGACGGAGCTACCAACGGGGACAAAATGGAGCGAGCAGCAGACGATCGAACTACTCCAAGAGATTTTGGAGATCTTGGTATTTATCCATGCGCAGGGCGTGATTCATCGCGATATTAAGCCCGATAATATCATGCGCCGCAATCTCGACCGCAGGTTGATTTTGATTGACTTTGGGGCGATCAAACAAGTTCGCAATCAACAGTTATTGCCGGGACAACAGACGATGACCGTCGCGATCGGCACACCGGGCTATATGCCGATCGAGCAAGCCTCCGGCAATCCTCGCCCCAGTAGCGATCTCTATGCCTTGGGGGCGATCGGGATTCAGGCGCTAACGGGTGTCAATCCTTACGATCTGCCCACAGACGATCGCACTGGCGAACTCAAATGGGAGCATCTGACTGTCGCTAATCCGCGCCTAGTTGCCATTGTCGGGCGGATGACCCGCTATCACTTCAAAGATCGCTACCATACCGCTCAAGAGGCGCTAGCTGCCGTTAACGCCCTAGTTACGGGCACATTTGCGCCCCAAGAAACTTACGTGCAGACACCACGACCTGTGACTGCGCCCCAGTATCGCCCAGCCGCCACCGTTGTCGCTCCGGGTGTAACTGTCCCTACCACTGCACCACAGCCGATCGCGCCCATACCCAAGCGAGGTTTTTCGCCCTTATTTGGTGGGATCGCCCTGATTTTGGCAGCAGTGGGCAGTTTTGGATTATTTAGCAGTAACTTCTTTGCTGGGCGCAACTTTGAGACCGATCTCCAGACCGATCTGTGTCGGGTCGCCACTCCCACCGATTTACCCACGACTAGAGTGCGATCGGCACCCCAACG
The DNA here is from genome assembly GCF_031382685.1 of Chamaesiphon sp. OTE_8_metabat_110. Lineage (NCBI taxonomy): Bacteria > Bacillati > Cyanobacteriota > Cyanophyceae > Gomontiellales > Chamaesiphonaceae > Chamaesiphon > Chamaesiphon sp. OTE_8_metabat_110. Next base: position 4,980 of record NZ_JANMZA010000321.1, read on the forward strand.
CGATGCCAAAATTCAAGCTAATTTAGCGCGGGGGACGCGGGTGGTGTATCTCGCCGAACGAGACGCTTTTATCCAGATCCAGATGGCCGATCGTTCGACGGGCTGGGTATTTAATAATCAGGTCGCTGGGTGCAATGTCCCATCTGCCACACCGACGCCCAAACCGAGTCCCACGCCAGATATCGTCGCTCCCAAACCGACACCTAGATCGACACCTAGAGTACGCCGCACCCCTACCCCCGCGCCTACGCCTACCCCCTCAGCAACGCCAACCCCCACGCCAACACCATCCGAGTCGCCCATCCCGATCGATGTACCGACACCAACACCTACAATTACCCCAACGCCCTCACCTTCACTAGCACCGCTCCCAATTCCGGTCTATCCGCCCAGATCGCGCCCCACTCCCGATCCCATTCCAGCTCCAACTACCTCGCCATCACCGACAACCAACGATACCGATAACCCCTCAGACAAACCAGCCGATCCTACCCCGTTATGGTAGTCAAGCTACATTAGACTTCCTGCGAAAGTCAGGCTTTAGGCTTTCAGTGTGCCTACGCCAACGGCTACCGCTCACCGATCGGCTTTAGGCTTGAGCGGATGCGCTCAAGTAAGATCGTTGGGATCGAGACCTTTGGCGCGGAGATAGGCGATTAATTTTTCCTTCTCCTCACGTTCTCGATCGGCTCTTTGGGATTCCTGCTCGGCGCGTTGGGATTCCTGCTCGGCGCGTTGGGACTCCTGCTCGGCTCTCTGGCGTTCGGCTTCAATTTGTTCTACCGCCCAAGGCAAGATTGCGGAAGACTGGTGCCACCACCGCAGCCAATAGCCGCTGCGATCGGTTTTAGTTCCCTTCCAAGTTCCTAAATACAAGTCGATTTCTGGCAACCAATGACGACCGTTTTCATCGGGTTGTTCTAGTTCGTATTTGCCGTTTTGAAGTCGGTATAATTCTAACAATCCAGCTTTCGGCTCGAAGATGACATAAATCGGTACCTGCAATATTTGCTCGTAAAAAAACCATTTCCCAGGGGGATAAGTGGGTTTGACTGAGTACTCTCCACCTTCGGTTTCGGAGAGAAATTCCATGACGATGAGGGGTAAGTCGCCCTCTAGGTTGGGAGTGTAGCTATTGCGAGCGGCTAATTGCTCTCTGACGCTAGGGACATACAACCAATCTGGTGCTTTGATGACTAATTCTCCATTCACCGTCGCACAGAGGCCGAAATTAGTAGCAATCAACATCTGGGGTTGAATGCGTTGGGCGATTTCGAGGCTTTCTCGCAATGCGCCTGCGATTAATGGTTGTCCGTTATTTTCCACAGGTTCGTCCTCTAGCTTAAATCCAGCAGGAAGGGGTTCCCATGTGATTTCTAGTGGTTGTCGGTTAATCTTGAGTTGAGTTGTCATATATGCAACCTTACCTTATCGATTTCTATTTCTATTTTAACTGATACTCGACAACGTTTACAATCGCAATATCTCGCTCGAAGTTGCCGATCGAAATAGGTATAACGCCTCCCTATAAATGGGTAAATCGAACAAGATTATCGATGGCTTCAATCCTCTGTCCTTTGAATCGGTAGACGCTACAAAGGACAAGGGACAGGTAATTATTAATTATTAATTATTAATTATTGAAATGGTGCTAAAATTTAGAAAATAACTCCATCAACAACTCTTCAGCGGATACTTGTTGGATTTGTTGGAAGACAGCAGGGCCTTTCATAAAGTCTTTGATTGTCATCTTTTTATCGCGGAAATCTACCACAAATTGATAAACTTCGGCGATAGTTTGAATTTGGGATTCGGTTTGGGCGACCATTTCGCCGATCGGATCGACACCCGATTTGGTTAGCTTTTTATACTCTGCCACGATCGATCCTTCGGGCGTACTTTTAGTGATGCGGATTTCTTGTTTGAGATTGGCGTGTTGCTGATTGAGAAATTCATTTTCTTGTTCGATCCGCGCACAGCGTCGCGTCAGATCGTCTTCATTATCGCGATCGATAAGTTCGCCCATCTGATGCTGTTTCTCGATCGCGAGTAATTTTGCCAGATCTCCTGATTGATAAGCCTGATTGATTTCTTTCATGACTTCAGTATGATAGTCGCGATCTTTGTCATCACTAACTTTATCGGGATGAAAGACATCGGCTAAGCGTAAATAAATCTGGCGAATCTTTTTTAATTCATCGCGATCGATCGGGGGTGGATCTAGTTCGGCGCGATCGTAATTGTGCGCTTGTTGGCGTCCGAAGACTTCCTCTGCATCCCACTCATCATCGTCATCTGCTGGCTCGTCATCCATTTCGTAGCGACTGGGACTGGGACTAATCAATCCTGAGATTTGGAGCGTATAATAAATTTTCTCGATGTTCTTACGAGTTTGTTTGCCTAGTTTCTTACCAGTAAAAATCTCGGTAAAAACAGCATGAATTTTGGCGTCAATTTCTAAGAGTTGCTGGAGAATCGGCGCACTTCTTTGAGCCACTTCTAAGCCGATTTCCTGGATCCGATCGAGCAAATTATTTAGCTCGGTACGTTTTTTCTCGATTTGCTTGAGTAACTTTTCGTTGTCCCGTTCTAAAAATTCCAGCCGGATGCGAAGATCGGAGATGGCTAGCCCATCAGAGCTAGATGCAACAGCCGGATCGGCACTTGGGCGCAAGGGTGTGGATTTGGATTTTCGAGCCATAAAACGGGTACTTTGGGTTGAGATGGCAACTGCACTATTCTAATCCAGTTAATCGATCGGGTGTTAAGTCGATCGAGCGTTTCAGCGATAAATGTGCAGTGGTGCCCAGTGTGTATCCTGTCGGCGCACCTCGACTCGATATTACCACAATCCAATTATTCTGGACTGTCGGCGCGATCGCCTTAAATCATGACGTGACGTGCTACTTTAATATGTCCATTGACTTGTCGGACTGCTTGGATTAGATGATGGTTTTCACGATCTTGCTTGCTGGTTGATGGTTCTTGATATTTAGCAGCATTCTCGCGGTGCCGAATGCTGTTACTATCGGCTAGTGTAAAGCAGTTGAGTGTTGACTGTTGTCGATTGTTACTTGGGTAATTTAATCATAGTTATGGATAGAATTGGATCGATGTTACCAGACAAACCCGCGAATTTGGTGCGGAGCTGGCTGCGGCTTGACTGTATTTTGCTACTTGGGGCGATGGTGTTGTCATGTCAATCGGCGATGGCATTGTCAGCAGTAGAGGTTGGCAAAATTGCCAAATCGGTGACAGTCTCGATCGATAGTAATGATGCTGTCGGTTCTGGTGTGGTAATCAGAAAAGAAGGCAGCACTTATACCGTCCTCACCGCCGCCCACGTCGTCCGAGATCGCCAAGCGCAGTTTAAAATCACAACTCCCGACGGCAAAAATTATCCCTTAGTTGCCACTAATATTAAAGCCACTACCGATGCAGATTTAGCGATCGTTAAATTTCAAAGTGCGGCTAACTATCCGATCGCTAAATTAGGCAATGTCGAGACAGTCAGTGAAGGTTCGATCGTCTATGTTTCGGGATTTCCCCTAGCGACAACGGCGATTACAACATCGATCTATAATTTTACCGAAGGTAAAGTTACCGCCAATGCCAATCGCCCGCTCGCAGGTGGCTATTCGTTAGTTTATAGTAATAATACTCTCCCCGGTATGAGTGGAGGGCCAGTCTTTAATGAAGCTGGGGAAACGATCGCCATCCACGGCAAAGGCGATGTACAGCAGTCCGAGCGAGCTTCGGATATCAATAACAATATTCGGATCAAAACTGGGTTTAATTTGGGGATTCCGACGAATACTTTTATGCGCTTGGCGGGAAAACTCGGCGTTAATTTCGGTAGCAAGCCACCGATAGTTGTCGCGACAAATATTCCCAAACCGCCCCAAGCTGCGGACTTATTCTTGATTGGTGTCGATCGCTTCAATCGCGGTAATATCGGCGGTTCGATCGAGGCGATGAATGAAGCAATTAAGCTCAATCCTCGCTACACCAAGGCTTATCTCGCCAGATCTTCTGCCAATTTTATGAACAAGCGGATCGGCGCGGCGTTAGCCGATGCCGATCTAGCGATTGCCAGCGATCCCAAATCGGCAATCGCCTATGCTGGTAAATGCTTCTTGCTCAGCGAGTTTGGCAAACAGGGTGAGGCGCTAGGAGTCTGCGATCGTGCCGTGTCATTAGCACCGAATAATGCGATGGCGCTGACGATTCGGGGTTTAGTGGCTACCCGACTAGGTAATTACAGCATCGCCGCCGCCGATCTCGAACGCGCGATCTCACTCGATCCCAATCTCTATTACGCGTATACCAATTTGGCACTGACGCGCAAAGCCCAAAACAACCCCCTCGCCGCCCTCAACTTCGCCCGCAGAGCGGTACAAATTGCCCCCCAATCCCCTGGCGCACAATCTGTACTAGGTCAATTATTAGTAGCAACAGGCGATTATCGACAGGGATTATTCGCACTCAATCGCGCCCTCATTTTGAATCCCAAAATCGCCGCCGCTTATCGCGCTCGATCGCAGGCGCATCAAGCACTAGGGAACACAGCCCAAGCTAAACTAGACAATACCTTAGCTCGGCAATACGCCCTCAGCGCTCCTGATGGATTAATCGACGATATTAGTTTCTTGAATCAGTAGATGAGGGGACTGGGGGACTGGGAGATTGTACCATTACCCATTACCCATTACCCATTACCCATTACCCATTACCCATTACCTCTTACCTCTTACCTCTTACCCATTACCTCTTACCTCTTACTCATTACCCATTACCTTACCGCTGATGAATTACCAGAGATTTTGGCTTATTAGTATTGCGATTATAACTAACTTAGCTGCCAGCTTTTCCTTAGCTAAAATTGCCCAGGCAGATCTCCCACCCATTCCAGTCGATCGAGTCACTAGGAATAAATCTACCACCAATTTTGTCAGTCAAGGTACTGAAATATTCCTCAATGGTAAAACTCTAAATGTCCCCTGGGGACAATGGCAAACTAGCAATGGTTTGCGGTTGGGAATTAGCGATACAGCTCTCGATCGCCAGCTCGGGGTAGAGTTATTTAGTAATAGTAATTATCAAACCCAGCCCGTCGATTGGTATGGCACCACTCGATTCCGCAAAGCGGAGGCTACGCCAACGACACCAGTGAGTATAAATGCCAAACTCAGCCGTCAATATCGCTATCTAGATATTACCGATCTCGCCAAACAGAGCGGATGGCAATGGCAGATCGTCGGGACTAAACTGCAACTCAATACACCAGCGACTAGAGTCGTCAATGTCCGCCGCGAAAATATCCCTAAAAACGACAAAATCACCGTCACCCTAGATCGACATACACCCTGGAAACTCAGCCAAACACCTACCGAAGGTTATCTGACGATCGAAGCAATTGCCGACCCAAAATTACTCGCCCAATTTAATGCCCCGCCGCCAACTTTCGACACCAATCTCGACCCCGATGACGATCCGACAGCTAAGAAATTAGAATACAAAGTCACCAGCAGTAAAAATCAAACAATTATTCAATTTCCGATCGTTAAAGGACAGCGGGCGAGGACAAAATTATTGTCGCCAACTAGTCTCGAAGTGAGTATTAACTCCAATCTTGCCACCATTCCCGATCGCGAGATAAAATGGGCACCCGGACTCAAATGGCGACAAAAGTGGGTGAAATTGGGCGCGACTAATTTCCCCGTTAGCTACCTGGAAATCGATCCGCGTCAAAAAGGGATCAAAATTCGCTCGATCCTCGCACTCGAACCAAACTTAGTCGGTACCAACCATCTCATCAAATTTGCCCCCACTACTCAATTTGCCGCCGCCATCAATGGGGGCTACTTCAATCGGAATAATCGGATGCCACTCGGCGCTCTCAAACGCGACGGGAAATGGTTGTCCAGTCCGGTGTTAAATCGTGGCGCGATCGGTTGGAACGATAAAGGAAAGATGCAGATCGCCCGCCTCCAAATGCAAGAAACGCTCACTACCGCCACAGGCGCACAGTTACCCATTCTCGCCCTCAATAGTGCCTACGTCCAAGCTGGTATCGGTCGCTATACCAGTGATTGGGGCAGCACCTATACACCGATGCAAGCCAACGAAACGATCGTCACAGTGCAACTAGATCGAGTCACCCAAATCACTCCCAGCAACGCGATTGGCAGCACAAATATCCAAATCCCTACCAATGGCTATT
>NZ_JANMZA010000388.1:0-5138 GCF_031382685.1 Chamaesiphon sp. OTE_8_metabat_110
CGTCTACAACGCGATTCTCATCGAAGGCGAACCCCTCGGACAAGTGATGTTATTCGGCCCTGGTGCAGGGGCTGGGGCGACAGCTTCGGCGGTTGTCTCCGATCTGGTGGCGCTCGTCGGTGTCATCCAATCCAAACCCAGCCGTGAAGATGTGGTAAATTCACCAAATACGGCACTACATCCGCTGCTGAGTTGCAGTCACGATCGCTATAGTCCGATGGCTCCATTATCCAGCCTGCGCAGCAGTTTCTACGTGAGATTCTCCTGCATGGATGTGCCGGGGGTGATTGGTGAGTTGGGCACCTGCTTTGGCTCGCATCATGTCAGTATCGAATCGATCGTCCAAACTGGATTCCAAGGAGACCGCGCCGAAATTGTCGTCGTCACTCACGATGTCTCTGAAAGCGATTTCAGCTCGGCATTAGCCGAAATCAAGCAACTAGACGCGATCGCTAGTATCCCCAGTATTATTAGAGTACTTTAGTGAATAGTGGATAGTGGATAGCTTGCACTGAGCGACTTGTGCTGAGCGACAGCCGAAGTACAGCCGAAGTGTGGATAGTGAATAGTAAATGGATTCTGAACGATCCTCTAACGCCCAGTCTCCCAGTCTCCCCCACACCCCCACACCCCCACTCCCCCACTCCCCCACTCCCATCTCCCATCTCCCCACTAAATTTATGGATTGGCAACTCCTCGGCTTAACATTTATGACGGTATTTATCGCTGAAATTGGTGACAAAAGCCAATTAGCCGCGATCGCTTTAGGTGGTAGCAGCCAACATCCTCGGGCTGTATTTTTTGGTTCGGTTGCTGCTCTATTATTGGCGAGTTCGATCGGTGTTTTAGCAGGTGGTGAAATTGCCGCATTTTTGCCAGCGAAAGTACTAAAAGGCTTTGCCGCACTAGGCTTTGCCATATTGTCAGTGAGATTATTATGGCCGCAAGAATAGCCCAGGCGATCGCAACTCACCCAGGCTATCTCGATAAACTATCCCTAGTTTAATTACTTAGGGAACAGTAATATTACTAACATTAAAAGAGTTAGCAAACACTTTAGCAGGATGTTGTTTAATGTTCTCGATCGGTTTGCGAGTATCAGTAATCAACCAATCTAATTCTGCGGCTTGAACGTCGATCGTCGCACCATCTTTATCGACACAATATCGCCCGAATACTAATTTGTCCGTCAGCTCTACGTCAGCAATTCGAGAATACTCAAAAACCACACTGTTATTGATGTGTGCGCCACTACAAATATGGCAATTACGACCGATCATTGTGGGGCCAGTGATTTTGGCTCCATCTTCAATCTTGGTCATGCCACCGATATAGACTGGGCCAGTAATGTCTACTTTGTCCCAATTCACCGCGACATTAATTCCCGTAAAGATGCCTGGTGCAACCTCAATTCCTGGAATGGGGACATTTTTTACTTCGCCCATTAAAACACTCCGAATTGCTTGCCAATAATCGGGTACTTTCCCAATATCTACCCACTGAAAATCCATCGCGATCGCGTAAAAAGGGGCACCCATTTCTACCAGTTTCGGAAAGAGGTCGCCGCCAATATCAAACTCTTGACCGGAAGGAATATAGTTGAGAACTTCTGGCTCAAAAATATAAATACCAGTATTAATATTCGTACTCAGTGCCGCTTCTACTGTGGGTTTTTCTTGGAATGCTTGAATTTTGCCATGCTCATCGGTCACAACTACCCCATAACTAGAAACCTCTTCGCGAGGTACTGATTTGGTCACGATCGTCGCCAGAGAACCTTTTTCCCGATGCCACTTGACAGCGGCGGTGAGGTCGAGATCGATGAGTGCATCGCCACACAGCACTACAAAAGTGTCGTCGAAGAAGGGATAAAAATCTTGAATCCGGCGCATTCCGCCAGCCGAACCGAGTGCCTTCCCCTCTAGTTCGCCATTTTCTTGAATCGTCCCCTCGAAGGAATAAGCAATTTGTACGCCGAATCTTTGACCATCATGAAAATAACTTTCAATTTCTTTGGCAAGATGACTGACATTAACCATGATTTCGGTAAAGTCATGCTGCTTGAGCAGATCTACCAAAAATTCCATCACTGGCTTGTGTAGAATGGGAATCAATGGCTTGGGAATCGTGTAAGTAATGGGTCGCACGCGCGTACCCTTTCCCGCAGCCAGAATCATTGCTTTCATATTAAATCTTGAATACTTAAACTCCCGATGATATCTACTCTAACAGCGATCGATTGTCACCGACACCAGTACGATCGCGCGTTTAGACCGATATTCAGGCAAATGTGAGGATTTCTAGATAATACTGGCGATCGGTTGGTAATCGACCGCTCTAGCTGTCTCCCGGTTGCCGTCGTCAGTTCATCTGGCTGAGATCTGCCTCATTGAGCCGCCGAATTGTGAGTGTTTGATAAAATTCGGTTTGATGTAGTTCGACTTTGGATTGAGCTGATAGCAGTAGCAATGCCCAAAATACGCCAACGCGATCGTGATTGGAGCCATGATGTTGTCCGGGTGCAGGCGGAAATTTAGCAGACCAAATATCCACTAGCTCTTCAAGCGTCCATAAATCGGTCTGGCTGGTATAGCTGACGAGAAATTCGGATACTAATGCTGCCATTTCTGTTAAATTTTCATCATGAGCTAGTCCGACGATCGATTTGGTGGCTTGCTTGACTGACATCACCTTCCCCCGCAAGGAGCGGCGACGGGAAGTTGGCTCGGCAATCTTATCCGCAATTTGGCGGAGCTGTCCGATCAGATCTTCGAGTGTCACCGGACGCGTGCGCGGTGGGGGCGATGTTAGACGGCGCCGAATGTGTCGTTCGAGGTTACGCGGTAAGCCCGATGTGGTCATCACTTCAAAGTCCAACTCTTCTTCAATGAAGTCAAAATCTTCCCCTGGGGATTGACTTTGCTCCAGGCTTTGAGCTTTGAGCAGTACGAGCATCGCCGCCCACAAAAAGGCTTGTCCCGATTGGGAGAGATTGGCTTGCTTGTGCGCTAAAGACGCATCGGCTTGTAAGGGTAGCTTGCTCAAGTGCAGATCGATCGCATCGATGACTTTGACATCCCAAGGATCGATTTCACCTCGCTGCGCCAGATCGATCAGCATCGCAATCCCCATCTGCGCTAGGGTATACGGATCGACTTGCGGTTCGACTATCGGAGCGATGCTGTCCCGGCGGGGGGCTGATACCATGATCTCGGGGTTAGGGATGAGGGGTTAAATTAATTGAGAATTGAGAATTGAGAATTGAGAATTGCGGATGCTAAATCCTCCAGCCAGTCTCTACAAGCCAGAAATCTAGTGCAGCAGAGCTTAATTGGTAACTTTACAGCAATTTCAGCATAATTAACGTTGCAAATGCAGATCTTTTATGGTTTCAAAGCTAGCGCACCAAGCAGAAGAATGAAACCAGAGTACATCTAAATAAAGTTTTTTCTCCTTTGTCCCCCAGTCTCCCCGTCTCCCCGTCTCCTCGTCCCCCAGTCTCCTTTTTCCCCCAGTCCCCCCAGTCTCCTCAAAATAGTAACTAAATTTATGCCGTAGAGTACTAGTCCACTCGATAACCTAGTTCTGCCAGTCGCAAGCCAGATTGTCGCCACTTCGGCTGCACTTTCACAAATAGTTCTAGATATACTTTGCCCGCAATCAGTTTTTGCATCTGCTCGCGTGCATTACTACCGATTTGCTTGAGCATTTGCCCGCTTTTGCCGATCAGGATGCCTTTTTGCGAATCGCGTTCGACATAGATTGTTGCTAGGACGCGAGTAATTTTGGCATCTTCCTGAACTCGATCGATCGTCACCGCCACTGAGTGCGGCAATTCTTCCCGCGTCAGTAAAATGATTTGCTCGCGAATCAATTCGCCCATGATAAACCGGTCCGGCTGGTCGGTGACTAATTCGGGTGGGTAATAATAAGGGCCGATTTCCAGATTTTCACTCAGACTAGCCTGCAATCGATCTAACCCTGTTTCCGTCACCGCCGAAAAGTTCACTACCTGCCAATTGTGAGTTTGAGCGAGTTCGAGATAGCTACCATCGATCGCGTCTAAATGCGAACGGCTCAGATCTTCACGCAAATCGATTTTATTAATTCCCAAAATAATTGGCGTTTTGACATTAACCAGCAACTCGGCAATAAACCTGTCACCACCGCCAGCAATTTCCATCCCATCGACTACAAATAAGACGACATCTACCGCCCCGATCGCACTTTGAGCATTTTTCACCAACACTTCCCCCAGTTTGTGATGGGGTTTGTGAATTCCGGGCGTATCCACAAAGATCATTTGCGCCGTATCGGTAGTCAGGATGCCCTGTAAGCGGTTGCGAGTTGTCTGGGGGACTGGAGAGACGATCGCAATTTTTTGACCGATCAGTTGGTTCATCAGCGTAGACTTACCCACATTCGGTCTGCCAATAATCCCCACAAATCCCGATCGAAATCCCTCCGGTGCTGCCGGGATCGTTCCTAAACCTAACTCCGGTGTCGCATTCGCGCCACTATTTTGTTGCGCGGCTAGATAAGCTTCAACTACAGATTTATTGTTTGGTGTTGTGGATTGGGGTCGATCGGTCATGGGCTTCTCACTGGTGATTCTCCTTCCGATCTTACCGCAGTCCTCGCCAATACTCGATCGTTACAGGCAATGCTGCACTAAACTCCCTGAAGACTTGGAGCTTGGTAGTAGAGTCTACTCATCTCAGTCATCGTCAGCATCATCTTACCTTTGGCTCTAATTTCACCGCCGCTCAATTCAACTCCACTTTCAGAAGTTGATGAAAGGCGATCTCTGGTTCTAGCTCTTGCCAAAACTTTTGGATTTGATAACTGACTACTTCTGAATTCATGTGATGAAAGAAGTGTCCCCCAGTGGAAATGTGCCAAATTCTATCTATAGGTTTAAGATAATTATTCCAGCCGTATGAAGCAGCTAATTTAATTACCGGATCGGATTGACTCGCACAAATCATCAGCGGCATCTCGACACCGCCTGAAGGTAAAATACTCGACTGAAACAGTGAATGATTTGACGGAGATTCCACTAAATCTCGCTCCAGGCGCTCCACCAAATCGCAAACATGCCGCGCCGAACGATCTGGAAATAAATCGTTGGCAAGTGA
>NZ_JANMZA010000362.1:0-7381 GCF_031382685.1 Chamaesiphon sp. OTE_8_metabat_110
GCTTCAGCCGCTTTTGCTTGAGGAATGCCACAGAACTGTTCGTAATCGATCAGTGTTTCGATAACCGGACGCACGGGATTGGGGCGTAGTTTTAGCTCGCGGAACTTCATTTCTAGGGCATTGTACAATACCAATCGCCCGCTGAGTGTCGTCCCCTGACCGAGAATAATCTTCACCGTTTCTGTGGCTTGAATCACCCCGATAATGCCCGGAAGGATGCCCAAAACGCCACCTTCAGCACATGAAGGTACCATCCCTGGTGGTGGGGGTTCTGGATACAAATCGCGATAGTTTGGCCCACCTTGGTAGTTAAAGACGGTCGCCTGTCCTTCAAATCTGAAGATCGACCCATAGACATTGGGTTTATCTAACAATACACACGCATCGTTAACTAAATACCGCGTGGGGAAATTATCGGTGCCATCGACGACGATATCGTAAGGACGAATGATATCGAGGGCATTTGCCGAACTTAAGGCTGTCTCATAGAGGTCTACTTGACAGTAAGGATTGATTTCATGAATCCGATTTTTCGCCGATTCAATTTTGGGTTTACCGACCCAGGAAGTACCATGAATGACTTGACGCTGGAGATTGGAATGATCTACCACATCAAAATCGACGATGCCCAGCCGACCGACGCCAGCCGCCGCCAAATAGAGCAACAATGGCGAACCGAGTCCCCCCGTTCCAACGCAAAGGACGCTGGCGGCTTTGAGACGCTTTTGACCGTCGAGACCGACTTCTGGGAGGATCAGATGTCGCGAATAACGGGCATATTCTTCAGGTAATAACTGGATTTCATCCAGATTCGGATCGAGCATAGCTAGTTTAGTTAAAGCTGATGATTGGTGAGTTCAACAGCGATCGCCAAGAGGTGTGGTATCTAGAAACTAGCACTCTGACCGTCGCCATTCACGTTGGTGTCAGCCTGCTACTCGATCGTAGCCTCGGCTTGAGCCAAATCGATCTGTAAATATAGATCGTTATTTATTCTACCTCGTTTGCGGAGCATCTCCCCCGCACGATTGTCTCTATCGATCGATTCTTGACAAGCAGGCGATTAGGGTCTTATGTTAAGGACTGAAAAAAGTACCTAATATAAGGTCTTGAGGCAATCGAGATGGCACAGGCAAAATTTACGCTGGAGCAATCGCATATTGATTTTCTCGCACAATTTAAAGTTCGGGGCTTTAAAGACAAAAGTGCGCTCGTCCGCTTGGCATTAGATCGACTAGCGCAAGAACTAGAACGAGAGGAACTAGCTCACTCTGCGGACTTATATGCCGAATTATATGCCGAAGATCGCGACCTTCAGCAGCTCACCGATGCAGCGTGTGTAGGTTGGCTGCAATGAGCCAACTGTATCGATGACTGGTTATCGAAAATAGTCTAGGATGACTATAAAAAACGGTGCAATATGAGCTTAGACTGGCAACTACCACCTCAATTAGAAATTCCGGCTGAATTTGTCGCGGCGGTACGATCGTGCAAGCCGACTGTCAATGGTAAATATGCCGCTCAATTATTATGGCAGCGGGGGATTCGGGAGATCGATCGGATTCCGGGTTATTTGGATAGTGACAAATATCAGCCGACTAGTCCCTTTGCTTTTGGGCTAGAAATGACAGCGGCGATGGAGCGGCTAAAAAAAGCTTATATCTACGCCGAGAAGGTGGCTATTTGGGGTGATTTTGATGCGGATGGGGTAACGGCGACGAGCGTGCTGTGGGACGGCTTGAGGCAGTTTTTCGGGCAGGGACAGCTTAGTTATTATATTCCCGATCGGATGAAGGAATCCCATGGCTTAAACATTGCGGGAATTAAGCGATTGGCGGCGCAGGGGGTAAATTTAATTATTACTTGCGATACTGGCAGTACGAATATTAAAGAAATTGAATATGCAACTAAGTTAGGTGTCGATATTATCGTCACCGATCACCATACTTTGCCCAGCCAACGTCCACCTGTAGCAGCGATTATCAACCCGCGTTATTTTGAAGAGAGTCACCCTTTATTTCATTTAGCTGGTGTTGCGGTGGCGTACAAATTGATGGAGGCACTATATCTAACTTTGCCAGATATTCCGCAGCAACCTGTTGAGTATTTATTAGATTTAGTCGCGATCGGATTGATTGCCGATTTGGTTAAACTTAATGGTGATTGTCGCTATCTCGCCCAGATGGGTATCAAAAGATTGACACTCCAAAACCAAACCGATCTCGATGGCTTTCGTCCGGGGGTAAATAAGTTATTGCAATTGTGTAAGCGTAATGGCGATCGACCGACGGATATTTCGTTTGGCATTGCACCGCGTATTAATGCGATTAGTCGGATTCATGGCGATGCGAGTTTTGGGGTAGAGTTATTAACTAGTAAAGATGTCGAGCGGTGTCATGAATTAGCCGCCGAAACTGAATTAGCGAATACCCGCCGGAAGGAATTACAAAAGAATATGACGCTCAAAGTTCAGGCTAAATTAGCCGAACTGGATTTGTCTACTACTTCGGTTATCGTGCTGGTAGATAACAATTGGTCGCCGGGAGTATTGGGTTTGATTGCCGGACAAATCGCTCAGGAGCATGGCAAGCCAACAATTTTATTAAGTACTAATAGTGAGGAAGATGCAGGTAGAGATAAGGCTAAAATCGCCAGAGGCTCCGCTCGATCGACTCAAAATGTCGATCTCTATCAGTTAGTCAATTCTCAAGCACATTTACTCAATAGTTTCGGCGGACATCCCTTCGCCGCCGGGATGAGTATTAATGTCGAAAATATTCCAATCTTCACAGAAGCGATCGATCGGCAGTTACACGCCCAGATCGATAAATTACCACCGCTATCGATTCAGACAGATCTGATCGTGACAGTCGCCGATTTGTGGGTATCTAGCGGACGAGACTTATTTGAAGACCTCCTATTGCTAGAACCTTATGGAATGGGCAATCCCGCACCTAAGCTCTTAATTAAAAATTGTCATTTCAAGGACATCAAAAACAAGAATATTCAAGATTTTAAAGGCAAGACCGTTCAGTATATTCGGACGAAATTCGAGCTAATCGATGCGAGTAGTGGCAAAGGATTTCCAGGAATTTGGTGGGGACATTACGAGCATGAGATTCCGCGCGTAAATTGTGATGCGATCGTCGAACTAGATTACAATTCTTATGAAAAGCGGTTGGAAATTCGGCTGATTGAAGTCCGCCCTGCGGCAATAGTTGATAATATCCACGACCTATTCAGACAACCTAATTTAGCGAATCGGCAAGCGACATTGGAAGTGATCGATTTTCGTCATGCTCCAGTCGATCTCGATGTCGATGCAGCAGCGATCGTCTGGGTTAAAAAATGTCCGAGTAACTGGAGTGAGCTACAGGTATATTGTCAAAGAGCGATCCGATCGAGTGGTAAACTAGCATTAGATTATCAGTCAACTAATTTAGCCAGTAGTCGCGAGATCTTCGAGCAGTTAGTGGGGATTGCTAAATATCTAGCGAATACTCAAGAAGAGATCGATTTAGAGCGATTGGCGTTGCGATTAGATATTCGCGATCGATCGGTGAGACTGGGTTTAGATGCGCTGGTTGAAATTGGTTTTCAGGTATCCTTACAGGAAAAAACTAATCTCTTAAAGATTGTATTGTCTCAGTCACAAGTCGATCGGGATGTAGATTTGTACTCATTATTTACAGTCCAAAAATTCTTTGCGGCGATCGAGGAGGAACAGTTCAATCGGAGCTATTTTCTTCAGGTGCCAACTTATGCAATTCAAGCAAGTTTGAGCGTCTAAATATGTATAGCAATCCTATTTGATTTACAAGAATTGAGATCTGGATGTTTTTAACCGCAGAGGCGCAGCGATTTGTGTTCGTCGGGGAACAGAGGCGTGCGCGCATCGCTTGTGGGTACCCTCAGATTTACGCTGCAACTCGCTCCGACTGAGCGAAGGTATAGATAACTACCGATAAATCACCACCAACCAGCACAGAGGTGCTAAATTTTTATATAGCTGAGTTAACATATTGCTGTTTTGGGAGCGTATATATAAAATGATCGTAATTTTCAACCTGGCGCTATTTGCCTTAGTGCTACTGTCTTTCGTGATGATCGTCGGCGTGCCTGTTGCTTATGCAGCACCACAAAACTGGGATCGATCGAAACAGCTCCTGTTCGTCGGTTCCGGCGCGTGGGCATTGCTCGTCGTTGTCGTCGGCGTACTCAACTTCTTGGTAGTCTAAAATTGCCGAGTGTGCAGATTGGCTGCTAGGACGATTACATTGTCTCACTTGCAGCCGATCTCAACCTGCCGTTCCCGCTTTATAATATATGTATCTAGACTTTACAGGCAACTAATAATTAAATGGCAGTTTTTGAAGGCACTCTCGTCTGCGATAGTTCTTTACGGTTTGCGATCGTGGTCGGTCGGTTTAATGACCTTGTTACTAATAAGCTTCTAGATAGCTGTCAGGATTGTCTCAAACGCCACGGTATCGATATCGACCCCAATGGTAGTCAAGTAGACTATGCGTGGGTTCCCGGGTGCTTTGAGGTGCCGCTGGTGGCAAAGAGGATGGCGGAATCCGGTCGCTATGATGCGATTATCTGTTTGGGTGCGGTAATTCGGGGCGATACTCCTCACTTTGACTATGTGTCTTCAGAAGTCGCCAAAGGTGTGGCGGCGGTAGGATTTCAAAGCGGTACACCCGTTATTTTCGGAGTGCTGACTGTCGATACGATGACTCAAGCCTTGGAACGCGCGGGCATCAAGGGCAATCACGGCTGGGGTTACGCACTGAACGCGATCGAAATGGCAACATTAATGAAGACTTTACCCGATCGCCAGAGCTAAGCGCTAGCCAATGAGGATGATTTAACATCAAACCAAAATCTATCTTTTGGTGCAGGTCAACACGATGAGATCTTGCTATATTTTGAAGATATAAGCAACTTTTTAAAGTGAGGTGAACGATATGAAACCAATGATTTGGCATCCCGAACCAAAAGATAAAAAAGTTAACGAATATATCGATAAAACCAATCGCGCCCCTTACTTTGGAATTATTTTAGCTGCTTTAGGAGTATTTACTGTATTTACCGCTGCGGTACTTTTAGGCGCTTTTTAGATCGATCGCATCTAATGTGAACGATCGGCAATGATATGTTTGATGACCTAATGTATCATTGCTGTATTTTTAGAAATTCGGATCGGTGATGACGGTGTCAATAGACCGATCGAGTACGTTCTAAGCGGAAAACGATAATTCTCGATCGCTTGAAGAAATAATCTTTTTAAAATAGCGATTCACCCAGGCATTAGAGAGTTCGAGTCATCCGTCCGACATATTTCCATGCCGAACTATAATCCTTTCTAATTAATTCCCAAAAATAATCATCATCGAAAGCTAGATATCTCAACTCCACTTTAGGTTTAACGGTGCGAGGGGCTGAACGGCGAGTTGGTTTGTGAGCTACACGCTTGCCACTATCCGAGGTGAGGCCACTCGGGAGTGCAGATAGTAGACTGAGTTGGGTAAATTGAACCACAATTTAAGTTGAGAATAGAGGGACGATATCGAGAGAATTGGCGCGGTGATGCCAATGAGAACTAAAGAAACCGTGCAATTTCCACGATAATTAAACCGCTGGCTCGAACCCAAAGATCCGCGCATAAAAAGCAAATTCATCAGTTAAGGCACGTTTGATATTTGCTGCTTGGCGGAAACCATGCTGCTCGTCGGTAAAGGTGACATACTCGACCGGAATCCCTTTCGCTTTGAGGGCATCCACCATCATTTCCGCCTGATTGGGCGGGACGACTTTATCTTCCAAACCTTGAAAGAAGATAATCGGACAGGATAATTGCTGGGTAAAATAAAGCGGCGATCGAGTACGATAGACGTCTGGCTCGGTGGCATAAGGAGCGACTAAGCGATCGAGATATTGCGATTCAAATTTATGGGTATCTTTGGCTAAGGAAATCAGATCGCTGACCCCATAATAACTCGCACCCGCTTTGAAAGTATCCCCGAAAGTCAGTGCCGCTAGCGTCGTATAACCGCCCGCACTGCCCCCAGAGATTGCCAAGCGATTGGCGTCGGCTAAGCCCTGTTGGACTAGATACCGCGCAGCATTGGTACAATCATCGACATCGACAATCCCCCACTTCCCATCGAGCCGATGTTGATAGGCTTTACCATAGCCAGTACTGCCGCCATAATTGACATCCACCACGGCAAAGCCCCGACTCGTCCAGTATTGGGTTTTGAGGCTGAGTTGATTGGAAGCTGCTGCGGTGGGGCCGCCGTGACTTTTGACTAGCAGGGGTGGTTTTTCGCCGAGTAGGGGTTGGTAATCTTGATTGGTCGGTGGATAGTAAAAAGCGTAGGCAGTTTGACCGTCGGTAGTGGGAAACTCGATCGAGCGGGGAATCGATAGATAGCCAGGATCGACTTTGACTTTGTTGGAACGTTTGAGCACTTCGCGAGATTCACTCAGCAAATCGATGGCAATAATCTCATTGGTTTGGGTAGCTGAAGCCCCGCAGCAGACGACTAAAGTGCCTGTAGCGCAAATGTTGGCAATGTCGGTATAGGGCACGTTTAGCTTGGTAAAATGCCCGCTGAGGGTATTAATTAAGCCCATCTGCCAGATCCCCTGCTGAGTGTAGGTGCAGACGATCCGATTGCCGACGAGGGCATATGTAGACATCCCAAAAATCCATTGGGGCAAACCAAATTCGGCTTCTAGTGGATATACCGCCGTAATATTACCATCATGCCAGCAATAGAGATTGCCCCAGCCCGTGCGATCGCTTATAAAAAATAAGGTATCATCGCTGCGCCATTGGGGTTGAAAAATGGTCTCATTTGCGCCGCCAGCGATGGGTACGGGTGCTGAGAGGTAGCCATTGCTGATGGTTGCCATCTGAAGATTGGTGCCATCCCAAGGGAGATTCGGATGATTCCAACTCAGCCAGACGAGTTTGGTGCCGTCGGGACTCAATCTGGGTGCGGCATAAAAATCACAGCCACCGACTAAAATCCGCACGTCATCGGGTTGCGTCAAACTAATGCTAACGATCGTATTTAACGGCTCAAATTCGGTAGAATCATGCTCCTCTTGAACGCAGATCAAGCGCTGATTGCGGGTATCGACACTCAAATCGGCGTAGCGTTTATTTTTGTCGTGTGTAAGTTGGCGAATCTGCTCCGGCTGCGGCGATCGTAAGTCCTGAATATATAGGCAATTGTCGGTAATATTACTAAAATACACGCAACCATCGACGACGGTATAGGCAGCGCCACCATACTCATGCACACGATTGCGAACATTGTATCCAGACGGCGTAACATCTTCGCTGTTACCATCGGCGGTGCGCTTA
>NZ_JANMZA010000379.1:0-2498 GCF_031382685.1 Chamaesiphon sp. OTE_8_metabat_110
AGGAAGCTGCAAGATTTGGTTTGCAAAGCGACCTTAACAAGTAAGAATAACGATCGGACGATCGATATTAATGGCAATAATATCAAGCTAGTCGATTTTGAAGGTAACGAATATTACCCATCCAGTTTGCGGTTAGCTAACCGAGTCAGTGAAAACAACTCAATTAAGGCTGAACTAGTCGAAAATGTTCCCTTTAAAGCAAGTTTTATTTTCAATAAAATCCCTACAAATATCACTCAGGTCGCCTTACTGCAAGTTTCCTTAAGCGGTGGCATTAATGCAACAGCTAAATTTCGGAATTTTGAAGTCAATTCAGCCCAGAATACTGCCACTAACCCAATTAAAAAGCCTTCTGGAACCCCTGGGTTAGCCACGATTGTCACCGATGTCAGTAACGATCCTAGTTCGATCTGTCCCGATCGGACTAAAATCATGTATCATGCCACTTCTAAAAGTTACTTGATGTACATTTGTGGCGCAAAAATCCCTACTCACTATGTCGGAATTTCTAGAGATGGGTTCCAAGGTATTACCCTGAGACTGCGATATTACGATCGCACCCAATTCTCCGCAGATAATGGTGAAACCAACTATACGATCGCCGCAAATCGATTAGTAATTAGAAAAGACAGCAAGATCGTACATCAAGAAAAAATTCAGGTTGTGCAAGCATTACCAAGCATAAATGCACCAGATCGGACAGCGAATAAAAGCAAGCCCAAAAAAACTCCTAACCCACCAAGTAGCGATGCCAGCCAGAAACGGATCTAGAGCGCTCCCTCGACTGTGCCTGAGTACCGCCCGCTCGGTCAAGCTCGAATATTTCTAATTGTAATATCTTAAAATACAATTAAAGTCCGATCGAATAACTCCAGTAAAGTTACCGATTTTGATGTCAAATTTAGAGATCGCGCTCCCTTAATTTTCAGTATAATCTGCTAATTCTGAGCAGAAACTCTTGACTACCTCAGTATTTTTACGTGGATCGACTGGACGATTGAATTTCGATCGAATATAGTTAAGATTGAGGTCAAAAATTGCAGTGTTTGTATGAAAGAGGCTCAGGATTCTACTCATCAGTTACCATCGTCACCACCCGATCGTCACGTTGGCAATCCTAGTAAGCTGGCAATTTTGTATGACTCGATTCTCGTGCCCAGCGGCGACGGCAAAGATAATTCTTCAGATGTAGAAGCACTTTATGCTCATTCGCTGACAATTTGCCAGCAGCAATTTGGTGCCAACCATATTTACACTGCTCAAAATCTCAACAATTTAGCAGTTTTATATGAATCGATGGGTAAGTATATAGACGCAGAATCCCTATACGCACGGACATTATCGATTAGAGAAGAACAATTGGGAGCGACTCATCCTTATACCGTTCAAAGTTTAAATAATCTCGGACTGCTATATGAATCAATGGGTCGCTATACTGATGCGGAGCCATTCTACACCAGATCTTTAACTATTAGAGAAGATCGCCCTGGTGGCAATCATCTTCATATCGCCCAAAGTCTCTATAGTCTGGCGCAGTTATATGCGGCAATGGGTCGCTATACCGAAGCCGAACCTTTATACATTCGCTCTTACGGTATCTGCCAACAAGAATTGGGTGCGGATCATCTCGATACAGCTCAAAGCCTCACTCATCTGGCTGGCTTATATCTGATTATGGGTAAATATACTGAGGCAGAACCTTTATATACCCGCGCTCACAGAATTTACGAACGCCAGTTAGGCGCAGATTGTCCCGAAACTGCCCAAAGCCTACAGGATTTAGCTGCTCTTTACTTAGAAATGGGTCGCGATGAAGAAGCAGAATCCCTGTATATCCGCGCTCTAAAGATTTACGAACAAAAAGTTGGCGTCAACCATCTCGACACCATTGCCAGCCTGAATAATTTAGCTAACTTGTATTCAGCCGTCGAGCGATATAACGATGCCGAGTCATTGTACGTGCGGGCGCTCAAGATTAGCGAGCAACAGTTAGGATCTTACCACTTAGATACGATTCCCAGCCTCGATCGTCTAGCAGACCTCTACAAATCGCTACAACGATTTGAGGAAGCTGTGCCGCTTTACGCTCGCGCACTGGAAATCAGCGAACGGGGATTGGGATCTCATCACGCTCACACCGCTCAAAGTGTGGGTCATCTGGGAAGTTTGTATTACGAAATGGGGCGATTTTCTGAGGCACAAGCCCACCTGACGCGGGCGCTGACAATATACGAACAGCAACTAGGGCGAGAACATCCTTATACAGCTCAAGTCCTCAATAACTTAGCAAGTCTCTACTATCGGATTGAAAACTATCCTGAAGCCGAACCTCTCTACGCCCGAGCATTAGGTATTTACGAGCGTCAACTCGGGCGAGATCATCCCCACACAGCACAAGGATTAAATAATTTAGCAGTACTGTATTACAAGACTGGTAACTATAGCGCTGCCGAACCACTATACGTGCGGGCGCTAGAAATTAGAGCGCGTCAACTGGG
>NZ_JANMZA010000382.1:0-8530 GCF_031382685.1 Chamaesiphon sp. OTE_8_metabat_110
TTGAATTGGTGATTGGTTTAGGTACTGACGTTGTTACAACCTCTGGATGAGAGCATCTGTGGCTCGCCTTCGGTCACTTACTTATTTGCATTGAGGATTAATCTAGGAATCTTCAGTGATGGCTTTGCGATCGTCTAACGACGGTCTTTGAGCCATTTGCAACGAAACCGGAAACTACCAATTTATCTCTATTTCAGCAATTATTTATAGTTGCCGCTCGAATGTCCATTGCTGGCACTCAAGGCAATTACAGGCAAAAATACCATCAGCATGGGATTGTTTGCAGTCTTGCTGGCTGCGATCGGTCTGTGAGCTTCTACACATATAGACAATGCACTCGAACGATATCGAGAGATCGCCACCTAAAATTAAGAAACTTACTTAGCAGCTTTGGGTCGCTTGGTTCCATACTTGGAACGACCTTGCTTGCGATCTTTCACCCCAGCGGTATCGAGCGTACCGCGAATGATGTGATATCTGACCCCAGGTAAATCTTTGACCCGACCGCCGCGAATCATCACGACCGAGTGTTCCTGAAGGTTGTGACCGATACCAGGAATGTAGGCAGTGACTTCAAAACCAGAAGTGAGCCGCACCCGCGCTACTTTACGGAGAGCTGAGTTAGGCTTTTTGGGTGTAGTCGTATAAACGCGAGTACAAACACCGCGACGCTGAGGGCATTCCTTCAGTGCGGGTGACTTAGTTTTGACTTTGTAGTCTTCGCGGGCTTTGCGAATGAGCTGTTGGATGGTTGGCATGTTTTACAAAATTTTGACAGTCGCCGAATGGTTCCAACTGTTGACAAATTACCATTCTATGACTATTTGTTTGCGTGTGTCAATCAGAAAAGTAAGATATCGATATGGAAATGCCTACGATTGTGTCTTGACGCGCTCGACCTGGAGGGAACCTCCAGAACGCGCGTCGCAAATCGTGGCTCATGATGCGAAGTCCGCCTGTCTTGTCTCGCTAAACCGTCGGGAAACCCGACGAGCGCGAGCCGCTGTCTTGAAAAGGTGCTTCACTTGCGGCGTTTTTATGTCTAGGGTTCCCCCCGTCTTGGCGTTTTTTATGCGGGGGGAACCCCCGCATAAAACGCCGCCGAATAAGAAAACGACAAGACAGGGGAAACCCCAAGAACGCACTTTTCGCTACGCGGACTAAATAAATTAGTCCGCGTAGCGAAAAGTGCTCGTCGGGTTCCCCGACGGTTTAGCGAGACAAGACAGGCGGACTTTGTACTACTAGCACCGATTTCAATCGAGTGCGGGAATTGGACGAAGCAAATATCCTTAACCCGAATCCACAGTAGTTAACTCAGTCAGTGATTTTATCGCCCTGCGCTCAATACTTGTTCGGCTGTCAGTTTTAAATCTGGAAAGGTTGCAGAGACGATCGATTCATTTCCCCGAAGCTGCTGAATTTCATACTCTCCATTCACCAGTGTACAGATAGACAGAGTAGGTTGTTTGGGTTTACCAATATGTCGAGTACCACCTAAGCCAGCATAGTCAGCAATCCAATATTCAGGAATACCCAAAACTGCATAGTCTTCAACCTTACGGGAATAATCATTTTGCCAATTGCTACTTACCACTTCCGCCACAAATTTAATCGAACTGCCTAAAGTCAGAATCGATTGCTCAGACCAGTATATTTCTTGCGTAAGTCGATCTCTGTCTATTACGGCTACATCCGGTCTAAATGCCGTCATGCCAATATTGTCAGGGCGTAATATGCCTCGTTGAAGGACGAACCAAGGTAAGCTTGCTGCATCGATCTGAACGCAAATCTTGGTTGTCATGAAAGCTGCAACCTCTTCATGCGAGCCTGTTGGTTCCAAGTCAAATACCTCTCCGTCAATTAGCTCGTAGCGATTATCGCCACCGTAACGAATCAGAAACTCATCAAAACTGAGGAACTGTTGTTGAATCGATCGATCGATGGTAGTGGTCATAAGCTAACTTAGCCAAACTAATGAATTAATTCTATCAGAATTACGAATTTGGGAATGAGTGAAGTCCAATAACACTAGTAACAATAGCTTCTGCAACCTGCCTACCCCCTTCCATCAAATACCCCTTTACTCCCACTTTAATTCTTTGAGAGTGGATCTGACAGCGCATTTCAGGCGACATAATCCACATGGTTGCAAAGCCTTCTGCTGGAACAGGAATGTCATTTGGAAAAATCGAACCATCCGCAGCTAAAAACTCAGGCCAAATCATATAAATACCAGTTTTTGCAATGTTGTCTCCCTCGTAAGAACAATCGCAGCGATAGTGCTGATATAGTGTCCAATCTTGACGACCACCCTCTGCGAACGATAGAAATCGGTAACTAATCTCAAAATCTGGCAGTTGTTCAGATGTATTTGCGCAGCTAGTCATGTGTGAAACCTTTGTTGATATGCTTTTTACACTCGAACAACAATTAGTTATTTAGCTTGACAACTAGGGCAAAAATAAACCCGTCGCCCGCCGAGGGTATCTTTGAGGATTTTGGTGTGGCAGAGGTGACAGAGGCAATCTTGACGACCGAAGACCCAGTGGCGGTATTGACGGCGGGTTTGACCGCGTTGTTTGAGTTGTCTAACGATCGCCAAGCTATTGGTAATCCCCTTGGTGGCGTAGGATTGGCGTGGGAGTTCGAGGAGGGCGACGGCTAGTTTCTGAAGGCTGTCGATCGAACAATCCACTGGTCTTAAAGTAGGATGAATTCCTGCTACAAATAAAACTTCGCTGCGTAAATAGTTGCCCAAGCCGCCTAAAAAATGCTGATTTAGCAGCAGCGCGGGGAATCCTTTGCGATGAAATGTTTTGCTTTGAAGCCGCTCTAGCACCATTTCCACTGTTGTAGTAGCCTCTAACACATCGGGGCCGAGTTTTTGTAGGAAAGGATGGACGGCGATTTGGTCGTCGTCTAATACGTCAATATCTGAGGCACTGTAGAGTAGTGCCGATCGCTTTTCGGTATGAATTGCTAACCTCAGCTGTCGATTGGTGGTTGGATAATCGTAGGCGCAACGAGTGTACCAAACGCCGTAAAGCTGATTGTGACTATAAATGCTGAGTTGATTACTAAAGCGAGTCAGTAGGGCTTTGCCCTTGGGGGTGACAGAGACAATCCGGGCGGCGGTGAGTTCGGCTTCAAAGGACTTGAGACGATCGAAAGCAAAGGAGACTTCGGTGAGGGATCGATCGACAATATCTTTAGCAATCTTATCGGCGGCTAATTTAATTTCTGGGCCTTCAGGCATGGGGTTTTTGGGCTATGGCTGGCAAAGAGTTATCAATTAATAAATTCATTAGTAGGTTGGGTTGAAGAATGAAACCCAACATCTCTAGGGTATTGATGTGTTCGTTGGGTTTCGCTGTCGCTCTACCCAACCTACGGACTACAACTCCTCAAATTACAGAAAATTAGCATCTCTACCCTCTGCAATAAGGCTTTTCTCATTAGGAGTGACACACATAACTAAGGCTGCACATCCTAAATCCCAGACTACGAAGTGATACCCAGTCTCTCTTATGCAAGGATTGAGAGCTTCTGCCAGTTTCATCAATGTTAAGTTGCAGTAATAGTAGAAAGAGTCGTCATCTAGCAAATCAGGCTCAAGTTGAAGAACGTAAGGCACATCGGCAAGCGTAAACTCAACTCTTATCGGCTCTTCAGCACTGTGCCATGTAGATTTTACTCCTTCTGGACGGAATGAACCTCTTGATATACCCGCCCAGCCATTCAAAATATCTTCGTGCAACTTCCAACCATATCCAACTTCTTTAGCGTGGGAAAAATCGAAAGAATCAACAGCGTCAAGTGCTACTCCCCATACTCGTGTGAGATAGCCCAGAACTACATAGTCCTTTCTACAGCTTTTCTGGCTTAAATCTAGCCCCTTCTTCTTTCCGATCCAGTCAGCGATACTCCTCTCTGATAAATGTGAATGCTCCTCAAAAAAACCTAATTCTTTATAAAACCTTACAAAATCCAGTAACCATTCTTGAGCATCCATCATTTAAATTAATTCCATCAATAATTCATAACCACTGACAACACTAGAAATTGAAACCGATCGACTACTCAATATATACGGAAACTTTCTCGATGTTACTCGAATCTGGAAATAATAATCAGGTGAGCTATCGACTTGAGTTAATGTCATCCGATCGAACCCGATCTAGAATAGTTAGTTCATCGGTTATCCCTCGTCTTCGCTCCTATGACTGCACTCACAGCTAACTTAATTGAAATTTTCTCGGCGATTCAGGGTGAGGGCATTAATGTGGGGACGCGCCAGATCTTCGTTCGGTTTGGTGGCTGCGACTTGCGTTGCGCTTACTGCGACAGCCAACATACTTGGACGAAACAACCGACATGCTCGATCGAGCAGACTCCAGGAGAGCGGGATTTTGTCACTCATGATAACCCGATCGAGCTGCCCCAATTATTAACGTGGGTCGATCGGCAAAATGTGCCGCATCTGCACGATAGTATCAGTATTACTGGTGGCGAACCTTTATTACATGCCCCCTTCCTGGTCGAATTTTTGCCGCGAGTTAAACAATTGACGCAGTTACCGATTTATCTCGAAACTGGCGGACATCGCCCCAGCCAGCTAGCGCAGGTTTTACCTTACTTGGATCTGGTGGGAATGGATATCAAGTTACCGAGTGTCAGCGGTGAAAGTCATTGGGAAAAACATCGAGAATTTTTGCAATTATGTCAAGCTGCTAAGGTCGAAGTGTTTGTAAAAATTATTATTTCCCAAACTACTAATCCAGAGGAACTTAAGAAAGCAGCGCAGTTAGTCGCTGATGTGAGCGATGGCATTATTATTTTCTTACAACCAATGACCGCACTAGCCAGTCCCCATACTAATCCGGCTTTAACAGCTCCGACACCAGCACAAGTTCTAGCTTGGCAAGCTTTAATGAAGGAGTATGTACCACATATTCGCGTAATTCCGCAAACACATAAGATGCTGGGACAGTTATAGTTATTATCGACCTTTGACGCAGATCGATCGTGTTGGTTTTCCCCATAGATGGTTACTTACACCCTTCCCACTCAAGAAATAGACAATTTCGATTTGTGATGTCGGTCGCCTATCCACACTGTGCCGATGGCAGGCTACGCCAACGCCAACAGTGCAAGCTATCCACTATTCACTATTCACTCACTACTCTAGATGTCTAATGTGACACTGGGAAGGGAGTAGTTACGATCGCATCCCCGGACTGAGAATCTTCACTAGTTGCTCGATTGCTGATTGAATTGCTTGGGGATCTGTACTTTGGATCAGTGCCCAAGGTTGCCCAGCTTCAGATTGGACTCGATTTAGTGCGGCAATTACCAGATCGAATTTCCAGGCAAGCTGCGATCTCGATCGGTCGGGTAGTGCCCGCTGTAACACATCCAAAAATGCTTCGATCGATGCCGAAAATTCCTCCGTCACAATACTCTTGAGCGGTTCGGGTTCCGTCCAACAACGCCCCATAAATTGAGTGTGGACGAGCAAGAACTCTTTGTCTTGAGCCAAAAACTCCAGACAGGGTTTGAATAATGCGGTCAAGATCGCTTCTACCGACGGCACTAGACCCCCCGCCTGAAGTTGCTTGAGCAGTGCTAATTCTTGCTCGACGATCGGACGAGCAAACCGCTTCACCACTGCTCTAAACAGCTCTTCCTTCGACCCGAAGTGATAGTGAACCGCCGCTAAGTTGACTTCTGCCTCACTTATCACATTTCGTAATGTAGTACCAGCAAAGCCTCGCTCGGCAAAGAGTCGTTCTGCAACATTAATGATTTGTTCTTTGGTATCGGTTGTTGTAGTAATCACAATTTCTGCATTGGTTCGAGTGGTGTCAATTGTAAGGCAATCCCGGTCTCAGACTGACGTGTAGGACAATTTTAGCTTCGCATGTTGCAATTTACCCAAATGTCTGCTTTAATTAAATCAAACGAACGTTTGAATTAATGCCATTCGGCTAAAGACTTAGCTCGATCGGCAAATTGCGTTAGTTTGCAAGACTTTCATGGCTTCAAAAAGCCGTTTAACAGTCTATCGGTCATGCTTTTATACTAAAACATTCGTTTAATTGATGCTAGTTCCGATCGAAAGGTTGCTGCACTGATAAATTACAGGTTACAGGAGGGATCGATGAAATTGATACTACATGAATCACCACAAAATGCGACCGCTGTTCGCCCTGTAAAGAATAGTAGTTGGCAGGCAATTGTCGATCGAACTCCGTTAGGCTGGCTGCAACTCAAGAAAAGTAAATCGCGGCTACTTGTGGCAGTAGCGGGCATTGCCTTTGCCGATCTATTGATGTTTGCTCAACTTGGCATTCAAGCCGCATTGTTTGATAGTAATACCATGCTCAATCGCGGTATGGATGCAGACATCATCATCAGCAGCGCTCAGTATCGGGACTTAAATCTGGCGAATACTTTACCCCGCCGTCGTCTCTATCAAATTAAAGATATCCCTGGCGTGCAATCTGCCGAAGCGCTGTATGTAGCGACGGTCGTTTGGAAAAATCCCCAGACGCGGCGCAAAACTCAACTCACACTAGTGGGGCAAAGTCTCGATCGACCTGCATTCACCTTCCCTGAAATCAATCAGAATCTCGATAAGCTCAAGCAGCCCGATACCTTTTTGTTCGATCGGTTGAGCCGGGGTGCGTATGCCGATGTCGTTGCCCAAGTTGCCGCCGGAAAATCTGTGAAAACGGAAGTCCAACGCCGGACGATCGAAGTCGTCGGACTGTTTTCACTCGGTGCTTCATTTACAACGGAGGGGACACTCATCACTAGTCCCGAAACTTTTCTGCGCTTTTTTCCCGATCGCAGTCCCGGACAAATCAGCTTGGGATCGATCAAAGTTAAGCCTGGAGTCGATCCCGAGCGAGTCCTCGCCAAGATCCAAGCCATCTTACCGCCCGATACGATCGCCTCGACCAAACAGCAGTATGTAAACGACGAGGAAGCCTACTGGC
The DNA here is from genome assembly GCF_031382685.1 of Chamaesiphon sp. OTE_8_metabat_110. Taxonomy (NCBI): domain Bacteria; kingdom Bacillati; phylum Cyanobacteriota; class Cyanophyceae; order Gomontiellales; family Chamaesiphonaceae; genus Chamaesiphon; species Chamaesiphon sp. OTE_8_metabat_110. The sequence goes on from NZ_JANMZA010000382.1 coordinate 7,005, forward strand.
AGGAAACTACCCCACTGGGCATCGTGTTCACCTTCGGCACAGTGATGTCATTTATCGTGGGGATGGTCATCGTTTTTCAGATTCTCTCGACCGACGTAAATGAGCATATGGGTGAATATGCCACGTTTAAGGCGATGGGATATCGCGATCGTTATTTATTTCTCATCGTGTTAGAACAATCTCTCATTCTGGCAACGCTGGGATTTTTCCCTGGTTTAGCACTTGCATTAGGACAATACACGCTAATTCGGAACCTCGGTGCTTTGCCAATTGCCATGACTGTGGAGCGGCTAGTTCTGATTTTTTCACTTACAGTAGTAATGTGTGTAGTGTCGGGCACAGTGGCAACTCGCAGGCTGAAATCTGCCGACCCAGCCGATAATTTTTAGGAGTCAACATGAATCCATCTTCAATAATTACCTGGGATCGTCTAGCTCTGTCTTCAGTCAGGCTATCGTCAGCGATTAGAGTGGCGCAATTAAACCACTTTTTTGGTGAAGGCGAACTCAAAAAACAGGTACTTTTTAACATCAATCTTGCCATCAATGTTGGCGAAATCGTCATCTTGACTGGCCCTTCGGGTTCGGGTAAAACGACGTTATTATCGCTAATGGGTGGCTTGCGATCGCCTCAATCCGGCAGTCTGCGGATGTTGGCGACAGAACTAGTCGGTGCGGAAAAAGCGGTTGCCGTAGCAGCACGTCGCTCCTGTGGCTATATCTTTCAGGCACACAATCTCCACAGCAGTCTGACTGCTCAAGAGAACGTGATGATGGGGCTAGAAGTCCACGGCACTTATTCGCGTTCGGAGCGGCGCGATTTAGCGGTACACATGCTAGAAGTGGTGGGTTTGGGAGAACGGACTCAATCCTATCCAGCAGGTCTTTCGGGCGGTCAAAAACAGCGCGTAGCGATCGCGCGTGCCCTAGTCAGCCGTCCTCAAATCGTCTTAGCCGATGAACCTACCGCCGCACTAGACAAGAAATCGGGGCGCGATGTGGTGGAACTGATGCAAAAACTGGCAAAAGTACAGGGCTGCACCATCTTGATGGTGACACACGATAACCGCATTTTAGATGTTGCCGATCGAATTATCTACATGGAGGATGGGCATTTAAGCAACCAACCTGAGTCGGTGGCAATTGCCTAATCCCCGCAGCCACCTAAATTATTACCTGCGACTAAAGTCGCGGCTAATGTTGCAAAGTCCGCCTACGCGGACTAAGAAATTAGTCCGCGTAGGCGGACTTTGCACTCCGAGCAGCGGTTTCCAACCGCTGAGGTTAATGAGATCGATCGTGCATTAGCTCACGGCACCCATCTCAAAAAACAGCGATTACCATGCTGCTCGGTAATTTCTGCACCTAAACGATCGTAAAAACGCAGTCCTCGAATGTTGCGAGCATCAGCATTCCAAGCTAGATGGGTACAGTCGTTTTCCTGGGCAATTTTTGCGAGTCGTTGGATTAATTCTGGCCCAAAACCTTGACTTCGCGGCGGTTGATAGACATAAATATAGGATAACC
>NZ_JANMZA010000391.1:0-2017 GCF_031382685.1 Chamaesiphon sp. OTE_8_metabat_110
AGCCAGGATGAAGTCAAACTATCCCAACCAAATATCTGCTCTCTGGACAGCTTTTTTGCTAGCATTGCTATTTCATACCGATCTGGGATTGATGCCGCTATTTCACGGTCAAAGTATCGCTCATTCCCATGACACTCAGGATATTTCTTGGGTTCTATGGCTGATGCTATTCTTTTTTGTGCCGCCGCTATGCGCGATCGTCCTGTCAACTTTTACGGATAGTAAAAGCTATCGAATCGGTCATTTTGGCTGACAGTTATCTATTCTTTGCTCAATATTGCTCACCTCATCGCCGATCTATCAGTTATACCGATCGCTTGGTATCAAATTGCCTTGATGACGATTTTAGTTGCGCTCGGTATTCTTCTAGACCTTGTTGCTTATCGATGGATGAAGCATTATCGCTGGACAATTACGTCCAAGATAGAATCAGAATCAGATCGATCCTGAGTTGAGCGAACCCAACTCAGTAAATTGAGATTGCTAGCTATAGTACGTCCAAGACATGATCAGGAAAGTCATTAGTAGAGCAATAATTATAGTTATCCAAAGCTTGTTATCTAAAGCAAAATTATTTTTCATCTTTTTTACCAAGCTACATTTAAAACTCTTGACAATCTAAGATTAGTCGATCGACATGAGGAACTTGTGAGGATTAATTGCAATTTTTATTGTGCCGAGCGAATGCTGTGCAAATAACTAGTGATGCCCAATGTTGTACCCAAATTACGCTCCAATTAGCCGAACCGATGGGAGAACTCGATCTATCCCGCTTAGAATGGAATTACGATTCTCCAAGAAGAGGCTACGCCAACGATTGCTGCACAAATATAATAATCTCAGTTTGCAGAATATGGATGCGAGTCAGGCATTCTTTGAAATCCTCCAAGCTGCACGGCGCAACAATCTTCTTGGCGTATGGCCGATCGTCAAAATCATTCGCGCTGACAATTCAATTCGATTTCCTCACAAGTTCCTTGGATTTGAGTCCTACAGTGGAACTGAGATTCCATTGTATTCAAGGAAGGTCGATCTATGCCGATTGACAACGACCGTAAAACGACAGTATTAAACTCGCCGATTCCGAGTGGTTTAATCTTCCTGATTTGGCTGCTAATTGTGATGGCATGGTCGGGGCAGAGCTATCCCCGCAAGTCTTACAGCGAATTTATCCAACAGGTAGAATCTGGACAGGTAGTTAAGGCAACAATCGATCGCCAAGAAATTCAGTACGAGTTGAAATCAGCCCCTGTCGCTAAATCCAAACAGACTGAAGCCAAAAATATCTTTGTCACCAGACGACTAGCCGAAGATCCCGAACTAGCTCAAATCCTCCGCACTCATCAGGTCGAATATTCAGTACCTGCGCCTAGCCCACTAAGTGGGGTTTGGTCGATTTTGAGTTGGTTTATATTTCCGTTACTATTCCTCTCGCTCTGGTCGAGATTTAGTGGTGCCGAGCGACAAGGCGGAATGGGCATCTTAGGTATGGGCAATAGTAAGGCCAGAACCTATACTGCAGGTGATACTGGGGTGAATTTTGATGATGTGGCTGGGGTCGATGAAGCAAAAGCCGAACTTCAGGAAATCGTCGATTTTCTCAAACATGCCGATAAATATGTCAAATTAGGAGCTAGAATTCCCAAGGGCGTGTTGTTAGTTGGGCCGCCGGGGACTGGTAAAACCCTGTTGGCGAAAGCTATTGCTGGCGAAGCTGGGGTGCCGTTCTTTAGTATTTCCGGTTCGGAATTTATCGAAATGTTTGTGGGTGTCGGCGCAGCCAGAGTGCGGGGACTATTCGAGCAAGCTAAACAGCAGGCTCCCTGTAGCGTGTTTATCGATGAATTGGATGCTTTAGGCAAATCCCGCTCTAGTGCCAATTCCCCGATGGGCGGGAATGATGAGCGCGAACAAACGCTGAATCAATTGTTGTCGGAAATGGATGGTTTTGCGTCTAATACGGGCGTGATTTTGCTCTCGGCGACCAACCGTCCAGAAGTCCTCGATCCAGCTTTAC
>NZ_JANMZA010000437.1:0-3243 GCF_031382685.1 Chamaesiphon sp. OTE_8_metabat_110
CGCGGACTAAGAGAAATTCAGTCCGCGTAGGCGGACTTTGAAACGTTAGCCCCGATTTCAATCGGTGGCGGTGCAGGAGCGCAGCCGTTAATATCTGAGATGGTGCGTTACGCTCCGCGATAACACACCCTACAAGCTCGAAACGAAGTCCAACAGACTTTTCAGACATCCTTTTACACCCGCACCAAGAAGGTGTCTAAATATTTAACTAGAGTGTCGTAATCGTTAACTGCACCAATAAATCCAACATGACCGTCTGGACGCACGAGGAGCATCTGTCCATCTCGTCCCAGTTGCCGATCGCTATCTCGATCCATTGGTTGAATTGTCGAAACCTTGATGGTCGATCGGAATTGACCGACAATTTGATAAGCTCGTTCGACTACTTCAGCGTCTTTAGTCCGTAGTAGCAGCGTCCAGTGATGAATCGAAATCAAGCGATGTAGATTTGCCCATTGTCCATCGCCAGATACTACTGGGACATTGGGGATGCGATCGCCTGCCTGTAGTGAACCACTACCCTTCTGCTGCAATGATAACGGGCTATTGCGGTACTCCATGCCCAGATCGCTGAGTGTGAACTCCATCAAGCGTTTCACTGGCTTGAGCGACAATCCGAACGGCATGAACGTTTCCATCAACCGGAGCTTAGTAGCTGATGGCGGCTGCTCGACGATGTTCATTCGGTTGGCATCGACGATCGTTTGGGCATTGGCGCGTTGTTCGATCGTATAAGTATCCAACAGACAGGATTTGGCTTCACCGCGCTCGACTGCGGCTAATTTCCAGCCGAGGTTAAATGCACCTCGGAGTCCGGTATTCATTCCATGTCCGCCGATCGGTGCCCAAGAATGCGCCGCATCCCCGACTAGCAGCACGCGACCTTTGTTGAGGGTAGCAGCAATCCGATTCTGAAAGCGGGCGCGACTGAGCCAAACGGGTTCGGATAGCTCTAGCTGCAATTCCGGTATACAGGCAGCCGATGCCGTTAAGTCGCGCATTTCTGCTAAGGTGGGCGGTGTTTTGCGCTCTGGGCTGGGGTCGGTAGTAAAGGTAAAGAAACGGTAAGTGTCACCGGGCACAGGGATACTCATGATTGAGACTTGCTCGGCTAGAAAGAAATAGCCCTGAGAAGTGGATTTTGGAAACTGCCAAGTTGGTTTGGCGTTGACCTGAACTGCTTGTAAGTTCACCGCAGGCTCTCCTTCAAACGGAATCTGCGCGGCTTCACGGATTGGACTCCGACTTCCTTCGCAGCCTACTAACCACTGAGTCTCGATCGTTTCCTCCTTACCATTGGCAGCTCGCACAGTAACTTCAGCTCCAACGTCATGCGTGCGAACCTCAATTGCTTCAGTTTCCCATTCAACCTCAACTCCGAGATTGGATAATGACTCGGCTAAGAAGCGTTCGGTATCATGCTGTTCGATCGTCATCGGGAACGGGTAGTCACTCTTGATGTGACCAAACTCGAACCCGCTTAATTTCTTACCCTTTGCATACACATCAAAGTTGTGCATTTTATGTGAGCCAGCCAAGAACTTGTCGATTACTCCTAGCCCTGCCAGAGCTTCTTGGGCACGCGACCAGATCACACAGGCTCTCACTTGGCGTTTGGTTTCAGCGGCTCGATCGATAATCCGCACGGACAGGGAAAGTAAAGTTAATTCGATCGCCAGCATCAAACCAGTAGGGCCAGCACCGACAATTAATACTTGATGTTGAGATGGATTAGACATAGTAATTTGCTCGCGATTGGAAATTATAAAGATTATTTATGGTTGTAAATTTAGGCGACCCTAAGAGGATGAATGCGTCTAATAGCTTCGTTTGAGATGGTGTTACCCCCCCAACCCCCCCTTATAAAGGGGGGGCTTTTGCTCCCTCCCCTTTATAAGGGGAGGGCTGGGGTGGGGTAACGGGACTACGATACCAACAGACTTGTCGCCTGTTAGTGGGGACTAGGGGGATCTTCAAGGTTTATCTCGTAACAGAATTTCTACTACCTTGCTGTAGAAGAAAATGAAACAAAACCAATGCACCCACAGCCAGACCAGCAGTTGCCCAAAAGACACCCTGCATACCCCATACGCCAGCAAAGATACCTGCCATAAGTGGCCCTAATCCGATCCCCAGCGATTGGACGCTCACATTGACTGCCATAAATCCAGCTCGCGTATCGTCGATCGCGAGTTTTGCTAAGATCTCTTGGCTAGAAGGTATTGCTAGACCTAGAGCCGCACCAAATAAAATACTCGGAACGAACAACAGCCCTGCACTAGTAATGAACGGAATCATTGCTAGCGCGATCGCGGCGATCGCAAAAGCTACTTTAATTAGCGTTATTTCTGATGCGCGTCGCGTTAACCTTCCCAACTGCGAAGCAACAAGCCCTAACGAGACTGACATGCTGGCTAAAATCAAACCAATAAACAAGCCCGAAGTCCCAAAATTAGCCCCTGCTAAAATCGGGATGTAAGTTATAAACGGCCCAGACTGAATCAGAAACATCGAACCGACTACCAATAGCAATCCCAGTACTGTGGAATTGTTGATACTCTGCCAGACCTTTTGCAGATAAAGCTTGATACTGCTATTTTGGCTAGCACTGGTTTGTCGGGGCAGCTTCAGCACCATCAACACCAGCATCAACAAGGGAAAGGCGAGCGTGGTTAGCAAAAAGGGATATCGCCAACTAAAACCTGCTAGCACCCCACCGATAATCGGATAAATTGCCGTACTGGCACCGATCGCGCTCACGCTAATCGACATTGCCATCGTTAAGGCTTTGCCGCGATAGATCGTACTAATCAGCGTTAGGGAGATTAAATTTAAGCTAGCAGAACCTAAACCTTGGAGAAATCGCCACCGAATTAGAGTTTGAAAATCGCCAGCGAAGGCACAGCAGCTTCCAGCGATCGCAAACAGTAACAACGACGGAATTAACACTTTTTTCACACCGATTCGATCGGTGACGATGCCTAAAATCGGCGTGGCAATGCCGATGGGCAGAAAAAAAGCGGTCATTACTAATTGAATTTCACTAGGTGAGACAGCAAAAACTTTTGATAATTCTGGGAGGATCGGGCCAAGTGTCGGCCCACCCATAATTTCGACTAGGGTGAGGCTGACGATGATGTAAAAATTCCGATCGTGCAGCGGATTTCTGGTGCTGGTGAATTGGGACAATTCATCGCTTTGATTATCTAGATCTAAAGTTGTCGGCTCTTTCATTGGTTTAGT
>NZ_JANMZA010000519.1:0-4561 GCF_031382685.1 Chamaesiphon sp. OTE_8_metabat_110
TTCCAGACACCAACCGGATTCTGTCTCGTGCGCGAGTATCAGCCGGGAGTTTCCCTTGCCGAACTAGGAACGCTACCACCAGCGGATATTCGGCTAGTCACTGATGCGATATTAACTATTCTTAAGCAGCTTCATCACTTAGCACCTGCCTGTATTCATCAGAATATCAAACCCGAGAATATCATCGTCGATACCGAGACAGAGCTGGCAATCTATTTAGTAGATTTTGGGCTGCACCCCCAACTAGAAGATCGCCCTAATGCCTACCCGGCTAATCCTAACTATTCTGGGCAAATAACCGATATTCAACTAGATTCAGCTTACGATCTCTATAGTTTAGGGTTGTCAATGATTTGCCTATTAACGGGTACTGCTACCTCCCACGCTCAGCATTTATTCGATGCTAACTATCGGCTGTATTTTCAGCACTTATTACCAGCAAATACCGATCCACAATTAATCGCTTGGCTGACAAATATGGTGGCATCGAACCATCGCCAGCAATATCTAGATCGGTTTATCGATCGGCAAATTACCACCGAGCGATCGCCAGAAGTTCCGACCGACCGATCGTCATTTCAATTACCCGTACCTAAGCGTCAGATTCATTGGTGGCGCTGGGGAATTGGGGCTGGTGTTCTCTTTAGTCTACTCTTACTTGGGTATCAGTTCTTATTACCGAAAAATGATGAACTAAGTCCCGCCCAAATTGCCAAAAATCGCGCGATCGCCAGCGAAGCCCAATTTGCCGCATCCGATCGCGGTAAACTCATTAAAGAAAAAAGATGTATTAATTGCAATCTCAACGGGCAAAATTTTGCTAAAGCCGATCTCACTGGCGCAGTTGTGCCACAATCCAACCTAAATGGGGCAAATTTTACCGATGCTAATTTGACGCTAGCAATTTTTCAAGATGCCGATTTGAGTGGGGCTAATTTTAGTAGGGCTAACCTTCAACGCGCTGCTCTTTATGGTGCCAAACTGAGCGGGACAAATTTGGCAGGAGCAAATCTGACTCAGGCTAAATTAGTCTATGCCAAGCTCAGAGGGGCTTCTTTACGCAATGCTAATCTTACCGATGCCAACCTCAAATTTGCCGAATTTCAGCAAGGAGATCTGAGAAATGCCAATCTCACAGGTGCAGATTTAACTAATGCCGATCTGTCTAATGCCAATCTCACTAAGGCAACTTTAACTAATGCCAAATTAGATAGTGCCATCCTCACAGGTGCAACGATGCCTGATGGTTCGGTTCATCCTTGATTTATTCGAGATTATTTAATTGCTCGATAATGCCAAATTAGATAATGCCATCCTCACAGGTGCGACGATGTCTGATGGTTCGGTTCATCCTCGATCTATTCGAGATTGTTTAATTGCTGAATATAGTTAACTTCCGCTTGCCAATACGATGGCAAAGTATCCCACGGGTTGTTGTTAGCAGTATCGGTACTGTCGTTGGTAATATATACATACCCAAATTTCGATTTAGCAGCGCGATCGAGGCTGTTTTTCATCAGCTTGCGGTTGGTAGTTGTGTGGATGAGTGTGGCAAAATGTTGCGGAGAATATTTAGAAACATAAGCGGGTGGCTGGTAATCCTGCCAATTTTTTTGCTTGTTTTCAAATAACACGATCGTATCGGCAACTGGTTTGCTGAGATAACTTTCGTCGATCGCAGTACCAGGATTGAGCGTCACAGTATAACCGGAACTATGTTTGGCATTACTACTTGGCGATCGAGATTTTATATAACGATAAATTCGATGATAATAATTTAGCTTTTCCGGTGTGTTTGCAGCCTCATCGATAAAAATTCCTTGAACATTAAAATATTTAATGTATAGGTCGATATCGGCTTCGATCGCGAGTAAATCGCGTTTGGCATAGTTACTAGGAACGTAGCCAATTATTTTGATGCCAGCTTGATGTAAATCTTTGATGCCCTGTTGATAATCTACATTTGGTGGCATACCATTAGGGCCATTATTTGGATTGATAATTGCCACGATCGGGACTTGGTTCGCAGCCGCGATTACTTGCTTCCAAATATAGTTATTTTTGTCATACCAATTGGGATAAATATATAGTGGTAACAAAATCTGGAGTTTTGAATGCCGATCGAGCTTACTGGTAATCTGCATCCGAGTTAAGTCGATCCGATCCGATCGTTTTGAGAGCTGTTGTTGACGATCGGACGTACAACCGATCGAGCAAGCAGTTAGAATAGCTGCAATTAGTAAACGCTCTAATCTCATCCAGCGACCGTCATTCTATTTAAGTATTCTCGACAACTCGATCGGGTGGTAGTTTTTGAAAACGATCTTCAAGTATCCTTTCATCTTACAGCAGGGGGAAACGATCGTCAGAGGCTGTTTGGAAATATGGACAAGATCCGATCGAGCCTTGCTAAAATACACTTATCCAATTTGGTATAGTAGCCATGTTCCAATCCGAACTGCGTAGATGCCTACCTTCTGCCGAAGAACTCCCTTGCTCCGATGATACGCCCGTGGATAGCGAACTTCAAGAATTAATTCCTGGATTATTAAAATCGATTCTGCTGCTTCTCTGGGAACAGCGCATGGATTGGTTATTTGGCATCGATATGGCGGTGTATTTCGATCCAGATTTACCCCCGATTGTACCTGATGGCTTTTTAAGCTTAGGTGTCGAAAGAGTTTATGATGAGGAACTGCGACCCAGTTATGTACTGTGGGATGAGCTGGTAGTACCCAGCCTCGCGATCGAAATCGTCTCCGTTACCTATCGACAGGAATATACCACCAAGCTCGAGCGATATGCCCAACTCGGGATTTTATACTACGTAGTTTACAATTCTCGACGGCGACGCAAACCTAAATTAGAAATCTATAAACTAGTAAATGGCAGCTATCAGCTACAGGCTAGCAACCCTCTATGGATGCCAGAAATCGGTTTAGGGATCGGTTACGAGCGAGGTGACTACGGCGGACTAACTAGAGAGTGGCTGTATTGGTACGACGAAAATAACCAACGTTATCCCACGCCAACTGAATGGGTAAAACTAGAGCAGCAGCGTACACAGCTAGAAATCGACAAAACTAGACAAGCACAAGCTGAGTCTCAACAGGCACAAGAGCGGGCAGAAAGATTAGCCGCAAAATTGCGTGCTTTAGGAATCGATCCTGATGAAGTTTAAAATTGGCATCAAGCCAGACTCGTTCCGGCTGATGTTTACCCATCCAATCTTTACGTCTGCGAACAATATTTGCAATGGAGTAGCGATCGCAATCTTAACTTGGTTGTGACGCTACTCGGCTCTAACTTTAAACCGACCATATTATCGCAAATCGAATTTGGTTTGTCGATCGCAAATAATTGATGAAATCTTATACCCTAATCGCTCCAGCCAAAATCAATCTCCATTTAGAAATCCTCGGCATCAGACCCGATAATTATCACGAACTAGTGATGGTAATGCAGACGGTCGATTTAGCAGATCGCGTCGAACTCAGATCGCTAGCTACAGATGATATTATTTTGCACTGCGGACATCCAAATGTGCCACTCGATCGCACCAATCTTGCCTATCGCGCGGCGGAATTGATGCAGCAAGAGTTTCCTGATGCGCTGAGTGAATATGGCGGAGTCGAAATTACCCTACACAAACATATCCCGATCGCGGCTGGCTTAGCTGGCGGCTCGGGAAATGCTGCGGCTGTCTTAGTCGGCATCGACTTACTATGGGAACTCGGACTCACTCAAGGCGATCTCCAAAAACTGGGGTCAAGGTTAGGCTCTGACGTGCCCTTTTGTATTTCGGGCGGCACTGCCATCGCTACGGGTAGAGGGGATGTCATCTCGCCCCTACCTAGCTTAGACGGGATCTATGTGGTGCTGGGAAAATATCAAAGTCTAGCCGTATCGACACCGTGGGCTTACACGACTTATCGGCATGAGTACGAACATGACTACCCACAGGTACTCGCCAGTCTAGCGACTCGATCCCACCAGATTCATTCTGGAGATCTCGTCCGCGCGATCGTCGCCCGCGATGCGGTTAAAATTGGCAAGCTGCTGTACAACGATCTCGAAAAAGTAGTGTTACCTGCGTACCCACAAGTCAGCCAATTACGAGCCGAATTTCAGCGCCACGCTAATCTGGGTACGATGATGTCTGGTTCGGGGCCGACAGTATTTAGTCTAGCAACCTCACTAGCACAAGCCGAAACAATCTATCATCAAGTTCGTGCTGCCATCCCCGATCCAGATCTAGAATTATTTGTAACTCAGTTTAGCGATCGCGGCGTCAGAGTAGTCTAACTTACATTCCGCACTTCAATTTTTCGCTTGCGTAGGGTGTGTTTCTGCGCCAGCAAAACGCACCGATCCTCGTTCGATCGAGCTAGGCGGTGCGTTACCCTGACGGGATAACACACCCTACCAGATGCGAAAAATAAGGCTTTTTAGGCAGAGATTTTATGAAGTGCGGAATGTAAGTTAGACTACTCTGACGCCGCGATCGCTAAACTGAGTTACAAATAATTCTAGATCTGGATCGGGGATGGCAGCACGAACT
>NZ_JANMZA010000558.1:0-17251 GCF_031382685.1 Chamaesiphon sp. OTE_8_metabat_110
GTCTTACCCACCCCGCCCTACGGGCACCCCTCCGAGGAGGGGATTTTCTATGAAGGGGTGGGTCAGACTATCTTAGTAGAAGTCGATTAGACTTGTAGATATACAGTTATAAAATCAGCTACATCTCCACCTTTTGGGCAAGTAAGGAGATACAGAATATGAGTTATGATTTTGACCTATTCGTAATTGGTGGCGGTTCCGGCGGGATTGCTACGGCACGACGTGCCGCAGAATATGGTGCTAAGGTAGGCGTTGCTGAATATAGCAAACTCGGTGGTACCTGTGTCAATCGCGGCTGTATTCCTAAGAAGCTGATGGTGTATGCGTCCCACTTTCCCGAACTATTCACTGATGCGGAAGGTTATGGCTGGAGTGCGGTCGAGAGTCAGTTAGACTGGCCGAAGATGATTGGTGCGATCGATAATGAGTTATTGCGGCTCAATGGGATTTATCAGACGATGCTAGATAAATCCAAGGTAGAAGTGATTCCTGCACGGGCGAAGTTTATCGACAATCATACGCTGCAAGTGGGCGATCGGACGGTGACTGCGGAGAGAATTTTGATTGCAGTCGGCGGACATCCCGTGCGTCCCGATATTCCCGGGATCGAACACGCCCTGATCTCCGATGACATGTTTTATTTACCCACTCAACCGAAGAAGATCGTTATCTTAGGTGCGGGTTATATTGGGTGCGAGTTTGCTTGCATTATGAATGGATTGGGGACGGAAGTGACCCAGATTATTCGCCCCGATCTGATTTTACGGAGTTTCGATCGCGACTTGCGATCGGCGGTGCAGGAAGGAATGACCCATCATGGCATCAAGATTATTAATAATGCCTGCGATCTATCTTTGGAAAAAACCGATAATGGCGTTAGTGTCACGGTGACAACTAAAGATGGACAGCAAACAATTCTCGCCGACGCCGTGAGTCTAGCCGCATTGGGACGCCGACCGAATACAGCCGATTTAGGACTAGAAAATACGAATGTCAAGACCCAAAATGGGGCGGTCTTGGTAGATGCAAATAGCCAGACAAATGTAGAGAATATCTACGCCGTCGGCGACTGTACCGATGAGGTTCAGCTTACACCAGTCGCTGTCAACGAAGGTCGCGCATTTGCCGATACAGTGTTTGGCAACAAACCCCGTGTCATGAACTATGCAGATATCCCCACGGCGATCTTTACCACTCCCGAGGCTGCAACTGTCGGGCTAACCGAAGAAGAAGCCCGCGAAATGCACGGTGATAATATCAAAGTTTATCGGAGCAACTTTCGTCCGATGTACTATGTCCTACCCAATAAACAGGATCGTACCCTGATGAAACTGGTAGTAGACACTAAAACCGATCGAGTCTTGGGCGCGCACATGGTCGGAGATCATGCGGCAGAAATCATCCAAGGCGTAGCGATTGCGGTCAAAATGGGCGCAAAGAAAGCAGATTTTGATGCCACTGTGGGGATTCATCCCAGCTCGGCTGAAGAATTTGTCACGATGCGCTAATTAGTCGATCTCCAGTGGCTTAGAGTGGAGACCATCGCTCGATGGTCTCCACTCCGATCTGAGAGCGTTAGCCTGTCATTTGGGCTGTGGCGGTAGTACGATCGATCCGCAAGTAGCTATCTTTGCGGAGTTTGTGCCTGAGATACTCGGATTTAAGCCAATTGGATGAGATTGTCTGGGTTGATTCACCAGAAAACCTAGTTAGCGCAGCAAAGTAGCTCTGCTGTCGCTCTGGGTAAGTAGAAAGATAGGTCTGTGCGAGCTTTACAAAGTCAGCAGGCATGAGGTCACTAAATATTGTTGCATGAATATTATCATAGGTAAGTGACTCTGGCGCATATCAATTTTATTACATTCGATCTCGGCTCTGCATCAAGATTTGGGGCAACAAAGACACCTGACTTGGTACGGTAATCCGATCCTGTCAAGCGCGATCGGTCTGTGTGGTTTTTAGCGATCGAAGCCCAGATGATACTTAGACTGGCAAGGCGCTCTTTTTCGATAGTAAATGAATTACAATCTCGCTCCATAACCGTAAATTTAGGGGCAGGTCGATATGTGTCTAGATCGCAATTTAGTTACCAAGATGTTGAATCCGACGGCAAATTAAAAGCCTGTATCGATTTTGCGCCGATTGTTAGGAGTAGATTTCTGCGAGCGGGGGAAAGCTTTTTGCTCCCAGTTACCAAGATTGACATCGAATTTTGGCGAGCTATTTGTCGCACTTTCATTAATCGAACTACTGCCATCAGCCGCAAAACTAAACATTTTTTGGATGACCGCATCAGGATTGCGGGCATTTTCGGGACTGAGTGTAAATAGTAAGTTCTTACGAGTACATTTATTGCTATTCGATCGCAATGCACAAATTACGGCTTGAGAATTTACTGTGCCAGTCGCTATTTGTAAATCTTTAAAAGTACCACCATTGATATTTGCGGCTTGCTGGAGACGTTCTGAGACGATCTGGCAGCGTTTTTCTGGGGTGAACTCTCGACCGAAACCACTGTAGTTCCAGGTCAACATTGTTGCTTGGCGATCGCCTTTTTGAACGACAGTTGTGAGATTCTGACAACTAACTCTCAGACCAGCATTGGCAATATTTCCATCTTGCGGCGCATTATTGTTCGGTGTTTCTGTGACGCGAAGCTCGGCTTGATTATTGACAATTGGTGGGAGTTGGGCTGAGGCAACTTGGGACAGCAGCGATCCAATTGTCGAAATTGCGATCGGGAGTAAAATTTGAGTGATGGTTGTCGGTTTCATGGATTCTCGATCGATATTAAAAAATATAAATATTAGAACTGTTCACATCTTACAGCAGTACATAAAACTGATAGAAATATACTCCTAAATACTATTCACTATCCACTATCCACTATCCACTATTCACTATCCACTATCCACTATTCACTATTCACTATCCACTATCCACTATCCACTATTCACTAGAACACCAGTAACTCTGTTTTGATGCAAGATGTGAAACTATTAAAAGCCGCGCTCGCTATTACTATTCGACACTCTGGTTTGCTGAGTATTTTGAGTAGTTTGCACGCTAGAGCTATTGCGAATTAACTGTTTTCGGGCGCTATCATAGCTATAATAACCTGGGTTGATATCGGCACTGGGCTGAATGCAAACTGTATCGGTAGTAATCCCATTGATAAAGACTAATCCGGGCGCACAAGCAATCCGCGTGACACCCCATTGGTTGAGTACGGGCGCTACTCTGTCTGTATTTTGACTAGCCTCGATCCGAAGTTTCTCTTTGGCAATATCTGCATCCGCCGCAATCTTGGCTTTTTTGACTTCAGCATCGGCATTGATTTGAGCCGAACGACTGGGTGGATTAATCAAGCTATTAATCAGTGACACGCCCACAGTGATGAGATCTGGTGCCCGATCCTGTTGAGCGAGTAAAGTCTTGTTGGGTGTGGGATTTAGGTTTGCCGTTGGCTGAGTGGCGCTGTAGGCTGGCGAGCCAGCGATGAGGAGCGTTGAGAGGACGAGCAAGCTAAGTTTTCGTGTGTACATGTGTGTGATTTTCCCCCAGTAATCCGTGCATATTTTCGATCTACACTATTTTCAGATCGGTTTCCGCATTTATTGACATAGAGACTTAAATTATGGCTGTCGATCGCGTATTATCGCTACCGATAAATAGCTGAGTTGTTACTGGAAAAAAGGTGCGGTACTAAAGTCTAGGCGATTGCCCTTGTAAATTGCTTTCGGTGCCCTTTGTCTGTAACCTGGGAAGATGCCCGCCATCGGTACTTTATTCTCGATCGATACCTATGCTCGATAGTTCAACCTTAATCGCTCGATGGACAGATATTCAACTGATTGCCACTGATGTTGACGGTACGCTCACGAGTAATGGCAAATTTACACCTGCATTATTGCAAGCGATCGACAGGCTGACTGCTAAGGGGATCCAGTTATTATTAGTAACGGGGAGATCCGCTGGCTGGGTGAGTGCTGTCAATAATTATCTCCCAGTAGCCGGGGCAATCGCCGAAAATGGTGGTGTCTATTTCGATCGCAATTTTAGTGGCTTCGATTTTCTGACGCGGCTTGAGAGTATCGAAACCCATCGCGCCGAGTTGGCGGAACGGTTTTGGGAGTTGCAAGCGCGTTATCCCCAAATCGAGGAATCTAGCGACAATCAGTTTCGGATTACTGATTGGACATTTGATGTGGCTGGCTTGACGGATGTCGAGTTAGGAGAAATTGATACTCAATGTCAACAATGGGGTTATAGTTTTACCTTTAGTACGGTACAATGTCATCTCAAACCGCTGCACCAAGATAAAGGTGCGGCGATTTTAGCTGTGATCGATCGCTATTTTCCTCAGCTTAAACCGAGCCAAATAATTACTGTCGGCGATAGTCCTAATGATGCGAGTATGTTCGATCGAGCCTTATTTCCGCATTCGGTTGGGGTTGCCAATATTCAACATTACAGTACCCAATTAGCCCATCATCCTCAGTATGTGACTCAGTTGTCAGAAGTCGCCGGATTTTGTGAGTTGGTAGATTTACTGGGGGCTTAACGAGAGCAAGGGGTCTGCTTGGTGCAACACATTCGCCAGGGATCCTCCGCCTGAAAAGCATCCGCTGCAAGGTTGCGCTCAATCTGGAGGTTCCCTCCGTGACGAGCGCATCCGCTGCTTGGTGGAACGCTATTCACGAGGGAACCTCAGCAAAGGTTCCATCCGCTAAATTCCTATCCTAAAAACTCAATTATTAATTATTAATTATTAATTATTAATTAATTCAAGGAACCTTTAAGTTACACTCTACGTCAGTCCGGGCAGTGCAGTCAATTAATATTAACAATGAGTTTTCCTTTCACTAAGAATTCGCCGATCGCGACAGTAATTCTCTCAGTTGCGATCGTGGCAATTGCACCTGCATATGCAGACACTAATTCCAAAATTCAACCTCAAATCCAAACCAATTACAATCAAATTAATGCCGCCTTTATCCGCCGAGATATTCAAGGTGCCACAGCTCTATTCACTCCAGACTATGTGAGCATCAACCCTGAAGGTGAAAAACAAACCCTAGCTCAGTTTCGCGAGCATTATAGCAATTTGTTTACGCGTTTCAATATCAAATTAACATCTAATAAAGCGACAATTAAAACAATTGCTGTTAATAGTAGCGGTTTAGATGTCGCGATCGAGCAAAAGACCGTAGGCACGATCGCTGGCTTTAATAAAATCATTATCGATCAAACATCTCGCGACTCTTGGCTCAAGACTCCCCAAGGTTGGCGATTGAAGCAAAGCAAGATCCTCACTAGTCAAACGACATTTAATGGTAAAACTTTTAAAAGTTAGTTTCGATTTGTATTCGCTCGCCCGCGCTCAGTTAATCTTGAATGAATTCACGATCGTCATCGCAGTATCTAAAAATTGGTAGTAGCGATCGGGTGTAGCTCTATAGGTAATAATATAAGCTCTGCCGCGCTCGATCGTCCAAACTTCCAGATTTTTGACTGCTAAGGAATTTTCATCTCGACCCGTATATACGATTAAATTTCCCGGTCGATTGGCTACAGTTATCGGGCTAGATTCGACGATTTTGGCAGCTCGATCGTACTTAGAAATTTCGGCGATCGTCGATTGAGTATAACTAGCCAGACTAGTCTGTGGATTTGTTAAATTTTCTACCCTAATCGAGATATTTTCGCGGTTTTTACTAGCTTTATTCTGAATTAGATTGGTGAAGATTACCTGCTCTCCCGTAACGATGTTAGCTAAATCCTGTTGCTGCCAAGTAGTCGGATATTTGACTTCGATCCGGGCTGTTTTATTAGTATAGTTTTGCCAACCGCTGCTATTAGTAACGAGCTGAGGCGGATTGGGAGTCGCAACGACTGTTGAGGCGGCTAGCTGTGGTTTATTGGTTGAAGTCAAGAAGAATCTAAGAGTGCTAAATCCAACTACTAACGCACCGATAGCAGCACCCAATAATAAATAAGGTTTGGAGCGGTTACTCGCGGGTATTTGGGTGAGCGCAAAGGCATGAAGTGCCTGCAATACTTCATCTGCGGATTGATAACGATTGCGGTAATCGGGACGCACCATCCTATTGATGATTTCTACTAGCTTTAAGTCAATTTTGACTTCATCTCGCCATTTTATTTCATAACTGTGGCTATCTTTTTCGAGCGGATATCTACCAGTCAGCGCCTGAATTGCGATCGCACCAACTGCATAAATATCGCTAGTCAATTTAGGAATATTTTGCTCTTGTTCGTAAGGTACATAACTCGGATCGTTAAGATTGCGAGCCTCATTTTCAGGTATTTGCCAGGTACTGCCCAAATCTTTTAGACAACTATAGCCAATTAAATAAAATTTGCCATTATCGCGATGTCTAATAATATTGTGAGGATTGATGTCTTGGTGGATATATTTGAAACTATGGAAAAATTTCAAAATCTCCATCAACTCTACTAAGAAGTCAAACGTTTGGGTTTGACTCCAAATCGCACCTGGAGTCAATTGGGCACTGAGCGGTTCGCCGTCGATATATTCGCGGACTAGATAGCGATTGCCATCCACTTCAAATTTAGTAATCAGAGTAGGGATTTGGGGATGTTTTCCGAGTTGATGAGCGATCGAGCATTGAATACCAAATAGCTGTTCGGTTAGAGATGGTACCCGAACGTTGTCAATGTAATCTATTCTTTTGATTACATAAAACTGTGAGTCAATTAAATCTAAATCTTTGACTAAATAAGTAGCTCCAGATTTACCGATGCCCAGAACTTTAACTATTTGATAATGAGAGTGAAGGATCGTACCTAACATATAGTGATAATGAGTTAAATCTGGTAAATGCGACCAAGCAGATGAAAGTCAGGCTCGGTGTCTGCCCTACCGGACTCAGTTGCTAGTTGGAACTCGACTTTTAGCTGCGATCGATGACTTGAGCAACGCCGTAAAAATCGGCCGGCTATTGCGATTTTGACTTACGATTGCCCATTTTGCTTCCGCTATTGTGATGAAATTAACTTAATTGCAGTCGCAGCCGATTCTTCAGCAGCCTACGCACGATCGGGTCGAAAATGATGCGATTGAGCAAAGCTCACACTTCGTGAACGCGAGCGCATTTTGCCTCATACATTTAGCTGATTCTACACTTCTAAATTCAGTACATATGCGGTGTTCTACTAATGAGAATAACTTCTAACTATGTCTATAATAGTTGATAAATTAGCGAGAGTCTCGATCGCGATGCTAAATCCCTAGTACCTAGCGACCGAGCCAACTATTTTATCTAGACACCATGTTGAGAATACTCCCCTGGCTCCGTAACTGTTCGGGTGTTTTACTCGTGAGTACGCTCCTAACAATCGAATCGCAATGGTTGCAGCCCAGTCAAGCGCAATCCACCCGCAAATTTAGCTGTGAATTATTGAGTGGAGCGCCCACGACGGTAGTGAAAACTGTGCGCGGTAGCATCCCGATGATCCACTGGGTTAAGTCGTTTACCGGACGATATAACAATCGCAACCAGCGCTGTCATGAAGTATCCAGTAGACTCGATCGCTTCCATCGCGATGGTAAGTTAAAATTTGTCCGGACTGGCAATGTCAATACATATCCCGTCCTCTGTGTTGATGAGGGCATTAGTGGCAATACTTGCCCCAAAAATAACGTCTTGGTAACTCTTCCCAAAGGTACCGACTCGGCGGTAGTACTTCAACAACTGCTCGACTTACGGGCACGGGCTTCCGGACGCATCGTGCAGCTCAGCGGCACGCAATTAGTGCGCTATCGTAATGGTGATGCTTATGTTAGTATCGATCGACTATTAGGTGATTAGGTAAACTCACAAAATTAGTAGTGAATAGTGAATAGTGAATAGTTTTGGTACTTAGAAGTAAGTGTTGAGGGGGCTTACTCAGTTCTTGTATACTGGTGTAAGCGATCGATCCTAAACATAGGAACTCCAAGCTGGCACAATATCTTTACCTATTTTGCGGTTTCATCGGGCAACATTAACGAATGCCATCGCGCCAACATCAGCTTACTCCTTGGGTCGTGAATCTGGCAATACTCGGCACTGCGGCGGTATTTATCAGCCGGATTCTGTGGCAAATATTGCGCCCCAATGTCAGCGATATTGCCAAACAGATCGCCGTGAGGATCGATGGTGCTAATACTGGCTCTGGCGTCATCATCGAACACCGAGGAGATCGATATCTAGTGTTGACTAATTGGCATGTAGTCAACGTCGAGCAGCCACCGATTGCCACTCAATCATTTAAAATAGCCACTAGCGACGGGCGTCAGCATTCACTCTCACCGCGCCAGATCTCCAGAATTGGCAAGCTAGATTTAGCTATTTTAGAATTCCAGAGTCGCTACCGCTATCCAGTCGCCAGCATCGGCAATTCTGACAAATTACAGGAGGGTGAAACTGTCTATGTGTCAGGGTGGGCAGATCCTAGCCCTCAATTACCGACTAGAGTATATCAATTTTTGGTCGGCAATCTCTCAGGAAGGATAGATCGACCGCAGGATGGTTATGCTCTAGTATATACAGTGAACGCCCTCCCAGGGATGAGTGGCGGCCCCGTACTCGACAGTCGCGGCAATTTAGTCGGTATCAATGGACGCGCGACAGTCGATTTACGCACTGGGACGGTGAATGCAGTACTGGGAATCGATATCAATCGCTATCTTCGCGCTAGTGGCAAGTTAGGCAGGTAGATGGGAGATGGTAGTGGATAGTGGATAGTGGATGACAAAGTTTTTCAAAGTGGGATAATTGAGATTGTCTTGTTTATGGCGATCGCGATCGTGAGAATAGTGCTGTATTTTAAAATAATTAACTATCATCTCCTATCTCCTATCTCCCATCTCCCATCTCCCATCTCTCATCTAGTAATGAATTTAGATAACCCAACCAAGCAAATTTCCTTAAATTTAGTTGCGATCTGTATATTTGGGATGACTATTTCCAGCTTAGTCACACCACTATTACACATTTCTTCGACAGTACCAATTTTAATTATTTTTGCGATCGTAGTGGGCACGACAATCGATAATTTTTTCCTCAAAAGTATCGGTGCTACCCTATTTTTAGATGCACTTGCGGGCACTAAGTCAGCATATCGCCAACGGATTATCAATCATGAAGCCGGACATTTTTTAGTTGCTTATTTACTAGACATTCCGGTTACTGGATATACGCTGAGTGCGTGGGAATCTGTCAAAGCCGGACAATCGGCGCAGGGTGGAGTAATGTTTGCCGCACCACCTGTGGATATTTCCAGTCAGTTGCTCCAGAGTTATTGTACGGTATGGATGGCGGGTATTACTGCTGAAAAATTGGTGTACGATCGATCGGAAGGCGGTAGCGAAGATCGTCAAAAACTCAGGGGTGTATTGTTTCTAGCAGGTAAACAGCAGCAAGAAATCGTCCAGCAAGAAAATCTAGCCGCACTCAAAGCCAAAACCCTAATTCAAGCTAATTGGGCAGCTTATCAAGCTTTAGTTGTCTCGATGGGCGAACGTGCTAGTGTTAGCGATTGTTGTCAGACGATCGCAGCACTTACTATATCTTAAATAGCTCAATTCTTAACTAGATTATTATTATAGTAAGATTTAAACCTTACCCTAATAACCTAATTATTAATTATTAATTATCAATTATCAATTATCAATTAACGACATGGCTATTGATTTCGATCCCAAAACTGCTTACTTAGAATATGTCAGACATAATCAAGTCGAAATCTCCCAGACAGCTATCGAGCAACTCACCCATGTCTTGGATAATTGCCAGTGGGAAGAACCGCAGACAGCCTTAGATTGGAATAACTTAGCCGTATCAGCGCTAATTTCCGCCCAGAGCTGCGATAACTCTCTCACCCATGGTTTGTATGCCGAAATCGCTTTTGATGCTGTGCAAGTCGGATCGGAATTAAATCAGCACCCACTCTGCTTGGCACATCTAGCCATGCTCAACTGTATGCTGGGTAACTACAGCGAGGCGGCTCAGATTGCTTTTAGTGCCTTTATTAATAACCTTCAGCCTACCTATACCGAAGCCAAAATTGCACCGGGGATTGTCTATATTCCGCCCCTGACAAGTACGCATATTACCAATGGTCGCAGCGAACAACTGCAAAGAATTTTAAACACAGATAATGGTCACACTCAAGCCATGTTGATGCTATCAGAAGTACTCTGCCGCACGCAAATTGTATTAGACAATCAAACTGGATTACGGTTGTTGCATCTAATGAATCAACTGATGCCCGATCTAATTTTTCCGAATCTGCGTTTGGGTATTTATAGTATCGGCAATCAGGAGTTAGAAGGATTAGTTTATCTACATCAAGCTAGGGATATTGCCCCAGACTACCCAACAATTTTGCAGTCATTATATCTCGCTTATCTAGATTTAGAACAGCCAGAATCAGCCGAATATTGGCAAAAGATCGGGATAGATTATGCCAGCCAGAGATTAATTAAAATACCGTGGCAATGGACGCAACTGGCGATCGATAGTCCCTGGACTTATATCCCCTTTGATGAGTCGGTAATGGCACTAGCGATCGCGGCTACTCTCCAGAGTCCGACTACGCGCTGTCTCCTCGCTGAAGGGGATTGGTACGAGCGAGAATTAGAGTTTTGGCGACAGTATCTACAACCGGGAATGAACGCGATCGATATCGGTGCCAGCTTTGGGATCTATACATTTAGTGCGGCAGCTAGAGTTGGCATCAATGGGGTGGTTTACGCGATCGAACCATTTGATGAAGCCGTCGATTGTCTGCATGAAACTTGTCGCATCAACCAGATCGAAAATGTCCGCGTATTCAAAAATGCGATCGGCGATCGCGATGGGATGGCAAGACTAATTTTACAATCAAACTGTGAATTTAATTGCCTAGCTTCCAGCGATGACTCGATCGATCCAGGGACAGAAACAGTCGAAGTTCTCTGCATGACCCTCGATACATTTGTGAGCCAAGCTGGCATCGATCGATTAGAGATAATTAAAATTTCAACTGAAGGCAATGAACTCGCAATTCTGACAGGTGGCGAACAAACATTGGCTAGATTTGCGCCGACAATTATTTATAATAGCTACACCACTAAAGGGATCGATCTCGCCGCCGCACAATATTTACTCGATCGCGATTACGAACTATTTCGCTATCAACCCTATCTCCAGCAATTAATTCCCCTAGTAAATGAGTCGGATTTTGCCGAAGTGATGAAAGCGATTGCAATTCCGAAGGTAGGGGGTAGAGGGTAAGAGGTAATGGGTAAAAGGTAAGAGGTAAAAGGTAAAAGGTAAGAGGTAATGAATGGAAATCGGATACAGATGTCTAAATCTTTGGTGATATCTGTAGGTTTAGGTTGTGCATAAGGCAGACTAACGCCAACGGCGCACCGTACCTCGATTAGACTAGAGCAAAAGACTGTCGCACAAGTCACAAGTCACTAAACCTGCGGTACGTCACCCATTACCTTTTACCTTTTACCTCTTACCTTTTACCTTTTACCCCTATTCCCTCACCCCTAACCCCTATCCCCTCTTTTGGTGCATTTTCATATTAAGATGTAGAGTGCTATTGACGTACCCTCAAAGCGGGCGCGACTGGACGATCGTTATTCAAACTAACAAGGAACATATATGAGCGCAGATGTATTGGCTAAAGTTCAAGCCGTAATTGCAGACAAATTGGAAGTAGACGCTAGTAAAATTACGCCTGAAGCCAATTTCACCGATGACTTGGGTGCGGATTCCCTTGATGTCGTCGAACTCGTCATGGCACTCGAAGAAGAATTCGATGTTGAAATTCCTGACGAAGAAGCCGAAAAACTGCAAACAGTTCAATCCGTAGTTGACTACATCAACGTCAAACAAGGCTAGTACCGCTGTCAAAGTATGAACTATGCGGTGCAGCAATGCGGAGATTTCCTCCGCACGGAGCACAGCCCTCACCCTAGCACCTCACCTCTCATCTCTATATCCATCATGGTAAATTCCGCTCCACAATCTCCGCGAAGCGATTCGGCAAAGCCGACGCTAAGCGATCGCAAACGTGTTGTTATTACTGGTTTAGGCGCGATTACGCCCATTGGAAACACTTTAGCTGAGTATTGGGAAGGCTTGGTGAGTGGACGGAATGGGATTGGGGCGATTACGCACTTTGACGCGTCCAAGCACGACTGTAGGATTGCGGGAGAACTCAAAAATTTCGACCCGCTGCTGTATCTCGAAAAGAAAGCAGCTAAACGGATGGATCGTTTTGCTCAATTGGCTGTCTGTGCTACCAAGCAAGCCATCTTCGATTCGGGATTGACGATCGATCCGACCAATGCCGATCGAGTCGGTGTTACGATCGGGACGGGGATTGGTGGACTGAAGATCCTCGAAGAACAACAAGAAATCTACTTGACAAAAGGCCCCAGCCGTTGTAGTCCATTCATGATTCCGATGATGATCGCCAATATGGCAGCCGGACTCGTCGCGATCGAAATCGGTGCCAAAGGCCCCAACTGCTGTACCGTAACGGCCTGTGCCGCAGGTGCAAATGCGATCGGTGAAGCATTTCGACTAATCCAGGGTGACTACGCCACAGCGATGATTTGCGGCGGTACAGAAGCCGCAATCACACCCCTGGGCATCGCTGGATTTGCTGCGTGCAAAGCCGTCTCCACCCGCAACGACGACCCCCTCCACGCCTGTCGTCCGTTTGATGTCGGACGCGACGGCTTCGTCATGGGCGAAGGTTCCGGCATATTGGTACTTGAAGAACTCGAACACGCCCAAAATCGCGGCGCGAAAATCTACGCCGAAGTCGTCGGCTACGCGATGACCTGCGATGCCTATCACATGACCGGACAAACCCCCGGCGGTGTCGATGCTGCCCGCGCCATGTCCCTGTGCCTCAAAGATGCCCGACTAGCACCCGAAGCCGTCAGCTACATCAACGCCCACGGTACCAGCACCCCCATCAACGACCCCACCGAAACCGCCGCCATCAAAAAGGCACTCGGCGACCACGCGTACAAGATCGCGGTCAGTTCCACCAAATCGATGACCGGACACCTCCTCGGCGGTGCAGGCGGCATCGAAGGAGTAGCATCCGCCCTCGCCATCCATCACAGTATTATCCCCCCCACGATCAATCTCGAAACTCCCGAAGAAGGTTGCGATCTCGATTATGTCCCCCATGTCAGTCGCGCTGCCAATGTCGATGTCGTGTTATCCAATTCCTTCGGTTTTGGCGGACACAATGTGACTCTGGCATTCCAGAAATACGTGTAAAATGGAACCTAACAACGAACAAGCTCAGGGTCTTTATCGACTTTGTTATCGATTGACTAACGTAATTTATACTGGCTGGCAATACAGAGCTATAGAACTCGTCAGAATCGATGAGCGAACAGGGAATGTATACGTGCTGGCTGGTGATAGTGATTTTGAGATTAAGCCGACAGGAGGGTATGAGCCATGACATCAGCTAATTATGAAACGATGGGACTTGGTGAGCTACGTCAATATGTACTTACCCATCGTGAAGATATTCAGGCTTTTCATGTGTATGTAGATCGATCTAAAGCATCAGGGCGGATGATTACGATCGATCCCACCGATCCTCGATGGGAAGCAAATTTACTCCAGAGAATTGAATCGCAAACATCTGGTGAAGCGAATAACTAGAATACAAGTAGGGTGGGCATTGCCAACCAGTATATTATCGATTTAATTAAATAGATTTTAAAACAGATATTCGATCGATCGATTAGTATGATGTTATACGATCTAAATCTCTCAGATTGAATTGGAGATTGTAAGCGATCGCAAGATAGTATCGACTCTGATTGCTTCGGCTAAATATAGTCTGTGGGCATTGCCCACCCTACATTTTTAATAAGGTGGAAAATTGCGATCGCTTAATCCAATTTATCGATCGCCATACCAATCGTGGCACAGAATACAAGTCGTGTCGTCCCAGTAGGGTGGGCAATGCCCACCAATATATTATCGATTTAATTCAATAAGTATTTGACGACCTGATTAAATAGATTTTAAAACAGATATTAGAGCAATTAGTAAGATGGTATCGGTTACATAGGCGCTTCCTCCCCTTTTGTTAGTTGAAGCGATCGAAAGATAGTATCGGCTCTGATTGCTTCGGTTAAATCTAGTCTGTGGGCATTGCCCACCCTACATTTTTAATAAGGTGGAAAATTGCGATCGCTTAATCCAATTTATCGATCGCCATACCAATCGTGGCACAGAAGAACTTCCGGAGATATTCGGTGAGGGCGTTGGAGTAGAAGATCTGGGGGTGGAATATCTAGATCGATTTCTCGATCGAGACTGGGTGCAACTCCAAAGTTATTGGCAATCTCAAAGTGACTATTGGATCGAAGCCTTAACTTTATTACTCGGAGATATCGATTTAGCTCAATCGAGCAATATTCTAGTAAATATTGTTTTATTAGGTAGCGATGAATCAGCTTTGAATGCGATCGAATATGTTCGAGATTTTATCGGTGCATTGAATCCTGAAGTTAGAGATCGGATTGAAGCGAAGATGTCTACAATCGTTTCAAAGCGATTTTAGCGATCGTACTTAGGTATTTTTTGTATATTTAAGATTGCGACCTTACCAAGTACTGAAGCAATCGATTCCGCAAGCGGACGCTACGCGTTGGCGTAGCCTCGCCTCTGGCGATACGGCTCAGGTCAGCAGCAACAGAAAAAGTGACAATCCATTGCCGATCGGCTGCTAGCTCTAAAAGTTACTTAGAGCTAAATAAACAAGTAATTTGGCGTATTCTAATTAACTGAGTTAAGTAGCTACAATTTAGCAGCAAGCTGTAATCCACGCTACATTTTTAGTTTCCTGTGATGTAAATCACTGGCAAACACTCGATCTAACACACAGCTATTAGTAATAATAACGTCGAAATAGAACATAATTATCGATTAGACAATCGTTCGACCGTGAGTAGTTAATTTAAAATTTGATAGCACCGTGTTAACTAAAAAAACAACTTTAGAACGGTATCCCTACCATCATAATCCACCAGCGCGATCGAGACCCAGTGCCAATACGGGAGCGGCACAAACCGATAATTTAGGACAGTCGATCGGTGTTACCCTGCTAAGTCGATCGCCGATCGACATTCATTACTCTTACATCAGTAATATTCGGCTCGTCGATTTGCAGTGGCAAAAGACATTTACCCTAGAACGGAGTCCGCTCGATACAGATTATACGATTTGCGTGCCGATCTCCGGTCGGATCGAGTGGCAACACGCCCCCCATCTGGTAACGACAGCAGTGGCGATCGATCCAGATGGTGCGTTTCCAGGGATTGCCAGCACGAACGGACGGGTATTGGTGGTGGGATTCGATCGCTCATCGATCGAGTTGGTACTGGCTAAATTGCTCGATCGCGAGTTAAAACAGCCGATTTCGTTCGAGTCGGCGATCGATCTCGATACCGATTTTGGCACGAGTTTGAAAGAATTTATCGAATTTTTGGGACGATCGCACGCTCCGGGGCTGAATCTTACCTCACCCACGATTCAGGAAGAACTCGCAGGTGCGTTATTGACTTGCTTGCTTAAAGGAGTCAAGCATAACTACTCCGACGAGATCTTGTACTGCTGTCAGGGCGCGTTTGCTTGTTATGTCAAACAAGCGAGTTCGTTTATCGCGGCGCATCTTCAGGAGGAGATCGAACTCGCTGATATTGCCGCTGCGGTGAATATTTCGCCCCGACTGCTCCAAAAAGCCTTTGCCCAAGAATGTGATTGCTCGCCGATGCGCTTTGTCTCGCGATCGCGGCTAGAGCGGATCCGGCAGGAATTGGAACGATCGAGCGATGCTACGCGGATTATCGACGTGATGATGAATTACGGCATCACTCAGGGGGGCAAGTTTGCCAAGGAATATCAGCAATTATTTGGTGAAAAGCCTTCGGATACCCTCAAACGCGCCAGTCAACTCGATCGACACCCGCGTATGTGGCAAGAGATCGACGATGCCTGCTCCGAGCGGATCGTTGGCGGAGCCGTCATCGCTCATACCGCAGGTAGCAGTCGCTCGGTGCCCATGCCCCCATGCGATCGCGCTCCGGCACTCTGGGGTAGTTACTGGCGATCGATCGGGATCGATCTGAGCGCACGGCTGTATGGCGATCT
Organism: Chamaesiphon sp. OTE_8_metabat_110; assembly: GCF_031382685.1. Classification (NCBI taxonomy): domain Bacteria; kingdom Bacillati; phylum Cyanobacteriota; class Cyanophyceae; order Gomontiellales; family Chamaesiphonaceae; genus Chamaesiphon; species Chamaesiphon sp. OTE_8_metabat_110. Next base: position 16,221 of record NZ_JANMZA010000558.1, read on the forward strand.
CGATGTCTAAAAATAAATTGAATGTGCCAAATACGATCCGATTCGGACATTCGAGTTCGCAATTGACATTTTTCAGAATAAAATTGCGGCGTATTATAGACCTATTGAAACATTCAACTTCCAAGCAGCTCGATCGACAGCGTTACTCAGTCAAATCTACTTTGAAATGAACTCGTTCTCAGCTAAATTTTGGGGGTTGAAATGGCATCATTCACTATTTACTTTCTTGGAGAAATCTCATGACTAATAACTTGTGGATCGAACTGTCTGATGATTCCGCTCAAAATATCAGTGGTGGTTTTGACTTCGGAACTAGCTCGTTGACAACAGTAAAATTTGGTTTCCTCTCTGGTAGCTTGATTGCGGCTGAAACTGCGATTAAAGGAAATACAGCCATTGGTGAATCTGATAACACAGCGGTCGGTCACAGCACATTTACCAACGGTGTTGTAATTAACACTGCGGTTCAAGGTATGGGTTCTTCGACAAAAGTTACTGGCGTAGCAGCAGCAAATCACTAAGTCGTATCGCCAGAGGCGAGGCTACGCCAACGCGTAGCGTCCGCTTGCGAAATCAATGATTTAAGTTTAGATCTAATAGCTTAAATTATCGCTAGCCAATCGAACTAGAGAACCGATTTAGATCGCCTTTGTTCTCTAGTTCTTCATCAGCAAATTTAAGCGATCGATATTTGTGGCCAAAAATAGCAATTGCCCAGAAGCTCGATGTTTTCTTAACTAAATAAGTAGTGGCGTACCGTAGCACGCCCGAATCGCCCATAGATTATTTTTTTATGACCGAAACAACTACCAAAAGTTCATTTAAACAGTTTTTAGATGACTTTTGTATTGAAGAAATTGCCGACGTTATAGCTGCTAGTATATCTGGTGGTGCGGGAGCAAAAGTGAATGCCAACGCTGCTGCCTCTGGGGATTTAACCTTTGTCGGGGCATATGCAAAAACGTACGCCGAGCAGATTGCTGACGTGGGGTCGATCGCCTTTGGTTATGGGGCGAGTATCGCATTCGGCG
>NZ_JANMZA010000559.1:0-6963 GCF_031382685.1 Chamaesiphon sp. OTE_8_metabat_110
AATAATCATAAAAAGTTAAGTTTAATAACTAGTTGTCAAGAATCATGTATTTTAACTCAGAGCATAGGATAAGAAGATTGAAGCAATAGTTCCCTAGCATGAGTTAAACCGATTAGAATAGCCTGAGTTAAGTACTAAAAAAAGATCGCACAGCCGAGCGATTATTTATCGTAGCTATGGGCAAACCAACCGGATTTATTGAATACCGCCGCGAAGTCGAAGGCGAACTCGCACCACTCGATCGCATCCACAACTGGGATGAATTTCACCTGCCTCTGCCCGACGAAAAGCTCCGCCAACAAGGAGCTAGATGTATGGACTGCGGCACCCCCTTTTGCCATACGGGAACGGTAATTGCTGGCATGGCGAGCGGTTGCCCGATTAATAACCTGATTCCCGAATGGAACGATCTGGTCTATCGCGGACTCTGGCGTGAAGCTCTCGATCGACTGCACAAAACCAATAACTTCCCCGAATTCACGGGTAGAGTTTGCCCCGCACCTTGCGAAGGTTCCTGCGTACTGGGTATCCACAACCCTCCAGTGACGATTAAAAGCATCGAACATTCGATCGTCGATAAAGGCTGGGAAGAGGGCTGGATCGTCCCCACACCCCCTGCAAAACGCACGGGCAAGAAAGTCGCGATCGTCGGTTCTGGCCCCGCTGGACTCTGTGCCGCCGCCCAATTGAATCAAGCCGGACATTGGGTAACAGTATTTGAACGTGCGGATAGACCGGGCGGACTGCTGATGTACGGCATTCCCAATATGAAGCTCGAAAAGGAGCAAGTCGTCCTGCGCCGGATCGAACTCCTGGAAGCCGAAGGGATCGCCTTCAAGTGCAACGTGGAAGTCGGTAAGGATGTCACTGCCGAAGATTTGCGTAAAGACTACGATGCTGTCATCCTCTGCACTGGAGCCACCAAACCCCGCGATCTCCCGATCGAAGGTCGTCAGCTTAAAGGCATCCATTTCGCGATGGAATTTCTCACGGCTAATACTCAAGCCGTCTTAGATGGTAAAGAAAATAGTGACTTTATCTCCGCCGCAGGTAAAGATGTCATCATCATCGGCGGTGGCGATACGGGTACCGATTGCGTCGGCACATCTATCCGCCACGGCTGCAATAGCGTCGAGCAGCTAGAAATCATGCCTACACCCCCGCTCAAACGCGCCGCCGACAATCCCTGGCCGGAATGGCCGAAAGTCTATAAAGTGGACTACGGACAAGCAGAAGCCGCCGCTAAATTCGGAGCCGACCCCCGCGCCTATCTCACCACTGCCACCAAATTTGAGGGCGACGCCGATGGTAACGTTACCGCCGTTCATACCGTTCAAGTCCAGTGGGAACGCAACGAACAAGGACAATTCGCGCTCAAACACGTCCCAGGTACCGAGAAAGTCAATCCCGCTCACCTAGTATTACTAGCAATGGGATTTCTCGGCCCCGAACAGCCGTTAGTCGATGCACTGGGTTTAGATAAAGATCCGCGTAGCAATATCAAAGCCGAACATGAAAAGTACATCACCAGTATTCCTGGTGTCTTTGCGGCTGGCGATTGTCGTCGCGGTCAAAGTTTGGTCGTCTGGGCATTTAATGAAGGTCGCGGTGCCGCTCGCGAATGCGACCTGTATCTGATGGGCAGTACTGACTTGCCTTAGATAATCCGGTCTGAACTGTGATTTGGAATGATTAGCAGATAGACTATGATTTTTTAGAGCAGATCGTCAGAGTCCATCCTTAAATCATTCTAAATCATAGTTCAGACGCTGTAAGGATTGATTTGCTTAATCTACAGTTGTTGTAAATGACTGACAAATACATTGAGGTAAATACTATGCAATCGCTGCAAACTGTCTACGAAAATCTCGAACAGATCGATCGAGTCGATGCGACTACTAGTGCGGCATATCGTCAATCGGCACAAGAGGTATTAGCCGATCCGGCAATTAGTCTGGAGTGGCGCAAGGCAATATCCGATCGACTCAATCAAGTCAATCACGAGTTAACTGTTCATGCTCATGTTGATGACGATAGTTATTAATTTAATTGAGAGGTTTTCGGTTGGGTGGAGCGAAGCGAAACCCAACAGCGCTAACATCAATAATATTACGCGATCGTCGATCGAACACTGGGATCGTTGGGTTTCGTGCCTCAACCCAACCTACAATTAAAAAAATTACTGCTGCTAGATTAGTAGGCATAGCCTATTTCTAGAGCGAAGTTAATGAGCAATAAATTCCCGCGTTGTATTGTTTGCAAACAGATATTTATCGATCGACACTGGTATTATCAGCAACTTTGTCAATCCTGCGGCGACTTTAACTATGATAAACAACAAGCAACAGCCTATCTCAGTGGCAAAATTGCTGTAGTTACTGGAGCGCGAGTTAATATCGGTTATGGGGTCTGTTTGCGATTATTACGATCGGGTGCAAGAGTAATTACTACTACGAGATTTCCCCATGATGCAGCTCAGAGATATGCTCAAGAAATCGATTTTGAGGAGTGGCGCGACAGGTTGCAGATCTATCCTCTCGATCTGCGAGATTTAGCCAGAGTGGAAGCATTTACACACTATCTCGCTCGCGTGTATTCTCAGCTAGATATTATCGTCAATAACGCCGCTCAAACCATCCGCCGTCCTCCCGCTTATTATCGACATTTAATCGAGCTAGAATCGCAGCCTGTAGCCCAATTAGAATCACAATTACGAACCCTGATTGCCAATCCTGAATCTAGTTTAGAGCTGAATCACAATACTCTTAACCCTGTCGCTAATTTAGCCGCAATTCAACAGATCGATCTAGTTGCTAGTTTATCGCAAATTCCGATGCTACCTCAAGATGAGGTAGATCCAGAATTATTTCCGATCGATAAATACGATCGCGATGGAAATCAAATCGACTTACGATCGAGTAACAGTTGGTTGCTCAGAGATAATGAGGTAAGTATTGTCGAATTATTAGAGGTTCATGTCGTTAATGCGATCGCACCTTTCGTCATTAATAGTCGGTTGAAAGGGATGATGACTAGAAACCAAAATACCGATAAATATATTATCAATGTCTCTTCTCAGGAAGGCAGATTTAATGGTGTAGATAAACCTTGGCGGCATCCGCATACAAATATGGCCAAAGCCGCACTCAATCAAATGACGCGCACCTGTGCTAAAGAATATGCCAAACATCGCATCTTCATGAATGCCGTCGATCCAGGTTGGATTAGTTTCCAGCATCCATATCCAATCGTGACTGAAATGCTCGATCGGGGGACGGAACCACCATTTACAATTATCGATGCCGCAGCGCGAATTTGCGATCCGATTTGGACGGGATTAAATACAGGTAATAATCAGTTTGGCAGATTATTTAAAGATTATCAAATTGTCGATTGGTGATTGAATTTACCCCCCCAACCCCCCTTATAAAGGGGGGCTTTCGCTCCCTCCCATTTATAAGGGGAGGGCTGGGGTGGGGTCAAGATCTACGTAACCTATCAATAAAACCAAAAGAGTTATATTAATGACACCAGCAGAATTAGAATTAATCATCGATCGAGCCATCCAATCTCGCTCTACCCATCTCGATCTCTATCAAAAATACATCACTAGTTTACCAGGCTCGATCGGCAATCTTACCGATTTAGTCAGCCTCCGTCTAGTTGATAATCGTCTGACTACTCTACCAGACTCGATCGGCAATCTCACTAACTTACGCGAATTGCGACTTTACAAAAATCAGCTCCGCAATCTACCCGATAGTATTGCCAATCTTCAGCATCTCACTTGGCTGAGCTTGAGCCTCAATCGGCTGACTGTATTCCCGGAAAGCATTACCGAGCTCACTAATTTAACAGGACTACTTTTGAATGGCAATCAAATGGTAGCACTACCGCGAAGTATTACTAAGTTGACTAATTTAACCTATCTCGATATTACTGGTAATTCACTGATGGATCTATCGGTGCTACACAGTTTGCCGAATTTAAAGACTGTCAAATTCTGGGGTATAAGTTTACCTCGTAAATATTGGATCGAGATAAGGTTGTTGCCTTACGCTTTGAGACTAGTCGATAGTGAGATTGTCAAGCTCGAAATTAAAAATGATAATCTTAACGATCTTGTTGGTAAATCAATAATTAAGTTGCCAAGAGATTTACAGAAATGCTTGCCAATGGCTAGTAATAAATTCAGCTTAAAATCTCATCTTCACTTATCAAAGAACAATTTAACTTTTATTCCATTTGATATTGGCAAGTTAACGCAATTAACTTGCATAGAATTAAGCAAGAATAAATTGACCTCTCTTCCCGCAAGTATAGGCAATCTGACTAATCTGATTCATCTGGACTTACGAGGTAATCAATTAACATTCTTGCCTAGTAGCATTGATAATTTAAGCAACCTCACTCATTTGTACCTTGGCGGTAATCTTTTTGATTCTGTACCAGATGCGATCGGTGAAATGAGTAAACTAACTCATTTACACCTCAATTCAAATTCTTTAACATCATTACCAGATAGTTTTGACAAACTTTCTGGGTTGCTAGAATTGAATCTTAGTAGTAACAATTTAAGCAGTCCTCCACTCCATCTCGATACATTAACTAAGTTGAAGAGGTTAGATTTATCTCATAATAAACTTACTGAGTTACCTAGTAACATTGGCAACTCGATCGAGCTAGTCAGTCTCAATTTAAGCGGTAATCAATTGACATCGCTACCAAACAGTATCAAATTACTTCGTGAGTTGACGAGTTTAGACTTATTAGGAAATCCGCTTACCGATCTGTCTATTCTCCAACATTTGCCCAAGTTACAATCCATACACTTTCTTGGGCTGTATTTGCCCCGTCGATATTGGACTAAATTGAATAAATGGAAAGCTGAGTGGTTGCGGGATGAAACCAATGCCGAATTACGGCAGAGATTGATTCAACAAATCGGTTATGAAAGAATTTGTCAAGAATTAAATGCAAGTCATCTAGATTCTTGGCGGGAATATACGTTACTCAAAATCGATGGCATAAAAAGATGGCGCAGAAATAGAGATATTTATGAGTCGATAGTATTACTCAAGATGACTTGTCCATCTACCGGACATATTCACGTTTTGCGGGTACCGCCTGAAATGACAAGCGCAGAGGCGGCAATTACTTGGGTAAATCATGGTATTCATCCTGACAAATTTATGATCCAGACATGAATCGATCGATTTCACCGCTTAAATTACCATCCTCTGTTAGGATCGATTTGTGATGGTATAGCTCAATTGGTGAGAGCGCGCGCCTGTCACGCGCGAGGTTAGTGGTTCGAGTCTGCTTGCCATTACACTAACAACGTAGTTTAACTGTCAAAACACTGTGGAGTATACCCAGTCATGCAGGTGCGAATCCTGTCGTTGTTGTCGGCTGAATAGATCTGCACTAATTTATATGTCCCAGTGGCGGACATAAATATCACCCATAGACTCCCAATTTACTCGACACCTTACTCGGCACTCCAAACGGGATTGAAGAGGTAGAAACGATCGATTTGACTGGTACTAGTTGCACCGCACACGCCTTGAGTTCTGGTTGTAATGAATCGGGACAGGCGGCATCGTGGGTAAATAGATTGGCTTCGGCATCTTTTGCCCACAATTCGCCCCAGTGCATCGGTACGAAGACTGTACCGCGATCGATCGCCGCTGTTACTAGTGCTGGAAATCTCCCGGTACCACGCCGCGATCGAATTTCAACCATTTCCCCATTTTCGATCTGCAATCTGGCGGCATCTTTGGGATGAATTTCCACGAAGGGATCGGGGTGCATCTGCTGGAGTTTGGGGATGCGTCCGGTGCGGGTCATCGTGTGCCAGTGACCGTATAACCGCCCAGTAGTCAACACAAATGGATATTCGGGGTTGGGTGGCTCGGCGAGTCCCTTGGAGTGGCACGCAGCAAATTTGGCGCGTTTGTCGGGGTGGTGAAATTGGAGGTTGGTATAGAGGCGTTTGCCGTACTGGGTTTTGCAGCCTGTGGGGTGCGGCCATTGGGTCGGGCCATTATCTTTGAGATATTGATGGCTCAATCCAGTTATGTCACAGGGGCGACCCGCGCTGACTTTGGCAAATTCAGCGTACACGTCAGCACTATTTTTGAACCAAAACTCGTCTTGAAAGCCCAGTCGCCGCCCGACTTCGGCAAAGACTTCCCAGTCGGCTTTGGCTTCACCTGGAGGCGTTCTAAATGCCGGACATAGGGTGACTGTCCGCTCGGAATTAGTCATCACCCCTGTTTTTTCGCTCCATTGGGCAGCAGGGAGGAGGACGTGAGCGTATTTAGCAGTTTCGGTGGGGTAATAGGCATCCTGATGGATCGTAAAAGGCGATCGCATTAAGGCGGCTTTGGTACGATTGATGTCGGGCATACTAACCGCCGGATTGGTGGCTACAATCCACAGCAAGCCGACCAATCCGGTCTCCATGCCTGTTATCATCTCCCAGGCAGTTTTACCCGTGTTGGGGGAGATTCTGCCTGGGGGTAAATTCCAAAGCTGCTCGATTTCAGCACGTTGAGCGGGATTTTTGACGAGGCGATAGCCGGGGAGGATGTGGGCTAGTCCGCCAGCTTCACGTCCGCCCATCGCATTGGGTTGTCCGGTGAGTGAAAATGGCCCCGCGCCCGGTCTACCAATCTGCCCGGTCATCAGATGCAGGTTGATGATGTGGCGGACTTTGGCAGTACCTTCGCTGGATTGGTTGACGCCCATCGACCAAAGTGAGAGGACGTTTTTGGATGCACCCCACCATTTAGCGGTTTTTTCGAGATCGGCTTGGGCGATGCCACATTTGGCGGCAACGATGTCAGGAGGATACTGTTGAATCACCCCCACAAAGGCGGCGAAGTTGCTGGTACAGGATTCGACAAATTGTTGGTCTACTTTACCCGCGCGGAGGAGTAAGTAAGCAATCCCATTCAA